>JARROQ010000030.1:0-39632 GCA_037383745.1 Sulfurovaceae bacterium | reverse complement strand
TGTATTTGCTCGAACACTTCTTGAGAGCCCGCAGCCATTATCGATCTTTATCTTAGAGAGGTTAGTAACCCCTTTTTCATATAGAATGTTGCGAAGCGCTTCCCTTGAGTTATTTAAGCTGGAATGCTCCCCATATCTTGCATAGCCAAGCATTAAAAATATCTGTCTAGCAAAGAGATTATTGCTCTCTTTGTTTGTCTCAGATATGATCTCTTCTAAAGTTTTTGATTTATGGCTAAAAAGCTTTTTATAGCCTTTTGCAGATGCCAATTTTAATTTCCCCTCTACCGATACACTCAGATCTGATAGTGCTTCAATAAGTGCAAAATAAAAAGCATAATAGGATCGAGTCACGATATAATCAAGCTCTCTTTGAGGGCACTTGAGTGAATAGTCACCACTCAGCGTAACAACTGCCGGATAATTCCCTTGGTCTACATCTACTCGTGGCCATGAATATCGATAGCGACAAGCCGCATTGACAGCTCTAAGTCTATTTTTTATCTTATAACTTCTATCATCAAAAGATTTTGAAGCTGCTATCTGTGATCCTTGTGGAGTAATCATAAAATGGCTAAGATTTTGATTGAACATTATCGCATCAGGAAGGGCATTATAAGGACTATAAGGATTTTCATCAAATCTAGCACTACTGCCGCCTGATGTATCAAATATCGATCTATCTAAGATGATATTGCCCTCTATTTTTCTGATTCCTTTATCTCGGATATATTGAGCAATTTCAAAAACATCTTCATCTTTAAGATCAGGATCACCTCCCCCCTTAATGATAAGATTACCTCGCAAAACACCTTGTGAGATAGAGCCGTTATACCCTATATCCGTCACCCATCTATAATCATATCCAAGCTGCAATACAGACGCATAAGTCGTTGCTATCTTGATGACGGAAGCAGGATTTCTCAGCTTAGCTGCATTGAGCGAAGCGATTAACTTATTGCTCTTTGTCTCTTTGATATATTTTTTGAGGGCATACCTGACTTATCGATAAGCGCTTGGAGCTCTGAGGGAACAAAATCTGCCTGCGCAAATGTGCAGGCAATTACAAAGAGAAAAAGTACTTGATACATCTGCACAATTTTTAGTGCAGATGTGCTACTAAAGCGTTCCTCTCTCATACACGGCTCGCATGTTATAAAGTTCCTTTCTCATACATAGCGCGCATCCGCTCTTTCTCTTTCTCTCTTTGGAGTTTTTTGGCTTCGCGGGCTTGATACTCACGTGCAGAAAGTTTGAGCCAAATCAAGAGTGGTGAAGCGATAAATACAGAGGAGTAGGTACCTACTATGATACCGACCAAGAGCGTAAAGCTAAACCCTTTTATAATCTCTCCTCCAAAAAGATAGAGCGAAAGCACCACAAAGAAAGTTGTCAATGATGTGAGTGTCGTTCTTGAGAGCGTCAGTGTCACTGAGGTGTCTATGATATCCGTAAGCTCTAGATTTTTGAGCTTTCCAAGCCCCTCTCTAATCCTATCAAAAACAATGATAGTATCATTGAGTGAGTACCCAAGCAGTGTTAAAAGAGCGGCGAGGATATCGAGGTTGATCTCGACCTTTGCAAGCGAAAGAACACCAAGCGTTATGCTCACATCATGCACAAGGGCTATCACGGAAGCAAGACCAAATCTCCACTCAAAACGAAAAGAGACATAGGCAAGAATCCCCATAATAGCAAGCAACATCGCCATAAGCCCCTTTTCTCTCAACTCACTTCCAATCTTTGGACCGACCATATCGACTCTTCGTATCTCAAAGTTTCCGCTGTTACTTAAAACTTTTTTTGCCTCATCACTCACATCATCGCCTACGACTTTTGAGCTTGTCTTTGTCTTGATAACTATCTCATCTTCTGAGCCAAAATAGTTTACTTGAGCACCGTTAAATTGCTCGCTCCCATTCATAAGGCTTCTAACCTCTTCTAGAGGAGCTTTTCCCTCATATTTTACTTGGATAAGCGTTCCACCGGCAAAATCTATACCATAGTTAAGCCCTTGAAGAGCGACGATTGCCCAAGAGGCAACAACCAAAATTAAGGAAAGTACACCAAATCGCATTGATTGCGACATAAAGGCTATCGGATCGGTTCTTTTAAAAAATTCCATATACTCCCCTTAACCTTTGATCCCAAACCAAAATTTGAGCCTATTCTTATTGATCTTTGGCAAAAAGTACTCATAGATACCGTGCGTGCCTAAAATCGCTGTAAGCATTGATGCCAAAATCCCTATACTTATCGTCAATGCAAATCCTTTAACCGGTCCTGTACCATACACATAGAGTGCAACAGCAGCGATGAGTGTCGTAATATTTGCATCCCATATAGCACTAAAGGCATTGCTATAGCCATCTTCTATCGCTTTTGTGATGGATTTTCCCTCTTTTAAAAGCTCTCGTATTCTCTCAGAGATGATAACATTGGCATCAACAGCCATACCGACCGTTAGGACGATACCGGCCATCCCCGGAAGTGTGAGTGTCGCTCCAAAAAGAGCCATCACTGCTACAATCAGTAAGAGATTGACGATAAGTGCAACATTAGCTATCAATCCGGCAGCTGAATAGTAAAGCACCATAAAGGCGATAACTACAACAAAACCGAAAATGAGTGCAAACATACTTGCTCTAATGCTATCAGCACCCAAGCTTGGTCCTACACTCCTTTTTTCCATAACCTCGACAGGAGCCAAAAGAGCACCTGAGCGAAGGGCAATAGCAACATCATGTGCCTCTTCGGTAGTAAATGCGCCCGTTATCTGCCCTCTGCCGGCACCGATTCTCTCTTTGATAACAGGGGCTGAATATATCTTATCGTCCAGCACAATTGCCATTCTTTTCCCTCTATTTTTACCGGAAAAATCGCCAAATATCTTCGCACCTTGTCCATTAAGTGTGAAATTGATAGCAGGATTGTTATTGTCATCATAACCAACTTTTGCATCAGTGAGCATCGAGCCATCCAATATGGGAATCTCTCTTAAAAGATAAGGCTCTTTTGTCTTCGCATCATAAAGAATCACATCACCGAAACTGCTCGCCTCTTCAGGGCTCATCGTTGTTACCCTTGTATTTCTAGCCTCATCCACTGCCATAAGTTGCAAGTGTGCGGCTTTAGTCGGCTCTGCAAGACCAAACTGATCAAGTCTATTGCGGATTGTATCAACAGCTTGATTGATAGCATTCTCTTTTGTATTGAGTTTCTCTTGCTCTGTCATGATAAGCTCAAAATTGAGACCATTCTCTTTGGTCTCTACAGCATCGCCGAGATTTTCTTGAATAAGTGCTTTTGTTTGCAACTCGTCATCTTTATCGAGTATCTCAAAACTTATACTTGTATCTTTGATTGTCAAATCAGCATAATATATATCTTCATTATCAAGAAAAAATGCCACATTTGTTGCTATCGATTTTGCCCGCGATTTTATAGCTACATCGGTTTTAACCCCAAGAAGCATATGAAGACCACCTTGAAGATCAAGTCCAAGTGTTGGTCTTTTGCCGCTAAAAAGCACGCTCAAAGCAAAGATAAGAGCGAGGACAAAGAGAACCAATCTATAGTTAAGCTTTTTCAACTACCTCAACCTTTTTTGCTACAAAGGCTTTGTCAAGTTTGACAAGAGTATTATCATTTAGCTCTATTTTGATAAAATCTTCTTCAGGTTTGATAACTAGAGCTATCAATCCACCGCTCGTGATGATCTTGTCACCTTTTTTAAGTTCAGCGACCATTAGAGCGTGATCTTTTTGTCGCTTTTGTTGTGGTCTAATTATGAGAAAATAGAACACGACGAAAATGAGGATTAACGGTAAAAGTTGCATTAACATACCGCCTGATGATTGACCTTGCATAGGAGCTCCTTGTGAAAATTGTAATTAGCCGATATTTTAACACTAATGATATAACAAAGGGCTTGCTCATATCTTTTTTGTTATCTGCTTTTATCTATTTTGAATATTTTGGCATCGCTTGTAATTTTATCAACACTGCATTGGCTCTACTGGGACTCTACTTGCTTTTGCAAGATTCAAAGCAAGGGGTGTGGTTTTGGAGTGGATTTTTTATCGCCCTACTTTGGTTTTGGTGGATAACGCTAAGTTTTCGCATATACGGCATCGCATGGGCTATCCCTTTTGGGATGATCGGTATTGGGCTTATCGAGGGTTTTATATTTCTCTTTGGCTCTAAAGTTGCCATTTTGGCACAAAGATACCTAAAGATTCCTGCTGTTTTTTGGCTCGCTCTTTTCTTGCTTGGAGTTAACTATATCACCCCTTTCGGGTTTGATTGGTTTAGACTTCAGCTACTCTTTTTACATAGCTATCGAGGTGTTTCATTTTGGCAATTTGGCATCGTTATATTTTAGCTTTTATCATACTTGCTTATACGCCTCATTCAAAAAATCCACCTACTTTACCTACGGACATAGAGATCGTAGGTACAAACATCGGCATCAAAGAAAAGTGGGATGAAACATATCAGATAGATATCCTCAGAAATATTTTCTCTAAGATTGATAGCGCGATACTTGAGGATAAAAAGCTTATCATTTTTCCCGAGTCAATCATCGGAAGATATCTCAATAAAGAGCCAAATATCTTAGAGCTTTTAAACTCAAAGTCACAAGATATCACCATAGTCATCGGTGCACTCTATTGGGACGAGGGAACGCCAAGAAATTCAACCTATCTTTTTAAAGCAGGAGATTCCACCGCTATGCATAAAGTCGTACTTGTCCCTTTTGGAGAGTACAACCCTCTACCAAAATTTATAGGTGATTGGGTCAATAAAATCATCTATAATGATGGTGTGGATTATAAACCTGTAGAGAAGATATCTGATTATCAAATTGGAGAGACTACCTATAGAAATGCTATCTGCTTTGAAGCAACAAATCCGAAGATGTATGCAAATAATCCCAAATTTATGATAGCTATTAGCAATAACAAATGGTTCACTCCTTCCATCGAGCCGACCCTACAGCACCTCATAATCGAGTACTATTCACTCCTTTACGGTACGACTATCTACCATGCAATCAACGGTTCACCCTCCTATATCACAAGTGAAGGCAAAAGCACTTTTGTTGAGTGAATAGAGTATAATACCTCTATGTTAAAACAGATATTTACACTCCCTATCAAAGCGTATCAGAAGTTCTCACGGCTCACACCACCAAGTTGCCGATACTACCCCACATGTTCTGAATATGCTAAGATACAGTTTGAACACAATGCGCCGCCCATAGCCCTTATAAATGCGACACTACGAATACTCAGATGCAATCAGCTTTTTAAAGGGGGTTTTGATCATCCACTCACAAGATTTAGCCCACCAAAATTCTCTTTGCTTCAAAGAGAACTTAACAACAAATATGGCACAATGGAGATTACATATTGGCTTGTGCCAAAAGATAAAAACAACTATTACATCATAAAGGATATCAGTGCAACTCATTCTCAATGACCCGCTTGATATGCATCTCCACCTAAGAGATGGTGAAATGCTCCACACTACAGCCCCACTCAGTGCCCATAGTTTTAGCGGCGCAATCATCATGCCAAACACCATACCGCCGATTCAAAGCAAAGAAGCACTTTTGAGCTACAAACAAAGGATCCTTGAAGCGATAGGTAGTGAAAATTTTATGCCGCTCATGACACTCTTTTTTAGAAGAGATTATGACTATGAATTTCTCTCAAATATCCGTGATAAGTTGAGCGCGATCAAGCTCTACCCTGCCGGCATCACAACCAATAGCGAGGGAGGTGTGAGTGGTTTTGATATAGAGAAGCTCAAAGCACCTCTAGAGGCTATGAGTGAGCTTGGTATCCCACTTTGTATCCACGGGGAGACAAATGGCTTTGTGATGGATAGAGAGGCTGAGTTTGTACCTATCTATGAGAAATTGGCCGCCGCCTTTCCTAAGCTAAAGATCATCATGGAGCATATCACCACAAGAGAGAGCCTTCAAGCATTAGATCGCTATGAAAATCTCTATGCAACAATCACAATACACCATCTACTTATCACACTTGATGATGTAGCAGGTGGTATGCTCCAACCGCACCTCTTTTGTAAACCGATTGCAAAAAGAGGCGAAGATAGAGATGCACTCGTTCAAGCAGCCGTAAATGCACATCCAAAAGTGATGTTCGGCTCTGATTCCGCACCACATCCAAAGAGTGCAAAAGAGTGCCCGGGATGCGCAGCAGGTATATTTACAGCCCCCATCGCTTTACCACTTTTAGCAGAACTCTTTGAAACACACGGCAAGCTCGATAATCTTCAAGGCTTTATAAGCGATCATGCAAAGAAAATTTACGGCATCAAACCTCCAAAAAAGAGGGTTATTCTCAAGAAAGAGCCTTTTACGATTCCAAAAAACTATGGAGATATCGTACCGATGCATGCAGGCGAGACAATTAGCTGGAAGATATCGCAAGTGCAATGAAAGAGAATATCAATGCCCTTAAGAATGGCTATAAGAGTTTTAAAGAGTTTGGCTTCAAAGAGAATGAAGCACGCTTTAAAAAACTTGTAGAAAACGGTCAAAACCCAAAAGCACTCTTTATAGGATGTAGTGACTCCAGAGTCGTGCCCGAGATCATTATGGACACCAAACCCGGCGATCTTTTTATCACAAGAAATATAGGCAACTTTGTCCCCCCATATAAAGAGGATGAAGATTTTCATGCAACAGCTGCTGCTATCGAATATGCTGTAAGTGTTTTGGAGGTAAAAGATATTATCGTCTGTGGACATTCGCATTGTGGAGCCATCAGTGCGCTCTTTGAGCCGCCAAAGACGATAGACAGACTCGATGTAATCCATACACTCAAATGGCTTGAGCTTGGTTATGGAGCAAGGGATCAAGTCGAGAAAATCATCCCGCATGAAGATATCGAGATAAAAAAAGAGGCGACAGAAAAACTCTCTATCATCTATCAGCTTGAGAATCTCCTCACATACCCTTCGGTAAAAAACAGAGTTGCTAAAAAAGATCTCTTTTTACATGGCTGGTACTATGAGATAGAAAATGGCAATATCAGCTTTTATAACGAGATTGAAGATAGGTTTGAGCCACTATAGATGAAAGATTTAAGATGCATTGAGACTATTAGAATCGAGCACAACATAGCACACAATATCCGGTATCATCAAACAAGGTTTGATAAAACTAGAAAAGAGCTATGGGGAGCAAAAGAGCCTATAGAGCTGAGTCGAGAAATCGATGCGCCCACAGAAGCACTCTATAAGTGCAGGATTACCTACGGGGAAAAGATAGAAAGGATCGAGTATCTCCCCTATGTTAAAAAGCTTCCACAAAGCTTCGTGCTTGTCGAATCTGAACTTGACTATAGTTATAAGTTTGCCGATAGAAGTGCAATCGAAGCACTTAAGGTGCAAGGAGAACAAAAAGAGATCATCATCACAAAAAAAGGGTATCTTACCGATACCTCTATCGCCAATATCGCGTTCTTAAATGGCAAAGAGTGGTTCACGCCAAAAAAAGCACTGCTTCGTGGAACAATGCGCGCAAAACTCCTTGATGGGGGTCTTATAAAAGAGAAAGATATAAAAATAGAAGATCTTGAAAAATATACAAATTTTGCTCTAATAAATGCTATGCTAGGATTTGAGATAATAAACAGAGCTAAAATAGAAAGGGAAGCGCAATGCCTAAAGATTTTTTAGAATCCATAGAGTACAAAAGCATACTCAAAAAACATATCTTTGATATGCTCGAACTACTTTTTGAAGCAAACGAAGAGTTTGGCGTTGTATGTGATACAAAAAATATCACTTTTGACCCTATGCTTCCTAAAGAAATATATGGGGATTTTGATAAAAAAATCTACTTTTTACTCAGTGACTATAGCTACGAGAGTGGTGAGATTGATGAGGAGAGCTTAAACTTTGAAGCCGGATTTGGCTCACAAAATTTTGGATCAAGCGTAAAAAGACTAACAATTCCCACTTAAGATAAAATCAACCACATTATCTACATAAGTATTTCTTTTGTTATCTTTTGTATAAACGATAAAGAAATTTCTAAACATATTGTAGCCTCTAATTCTTGATTCAAAAAGCATTCCCGCTTTGACATCATCAACGATAGCATATTTAGAGATGATGGAAACAACCGGCTTTTTACTGTCCTTTTTGCTCTTTTTAATCCCTTGAAGTACGGCTGTTGTATTACTCACCTCGCTCAAGATGTCAAAAGTATCACACGATACCCCAAGATCTTCAAAAACCTCAGTAACCATTTTTCGTGTATGACTTGCCTCTTCGCGACATATCCAACTAAAAGTTTGCAAATCTTCTGTTTGAAGAAATTTTGGGATAGGAACATTGCTCACAATCACAAGCTCATCTTGAAGCCACTCTCTATGAATCAGTTCATTATCCATAATCGGCGACTCAATAAGACCGATATCTAGCTTCTTATCTTTAAGCTGATCAATGATATCTTGAGAACTTCCCAAAGAGAGTGAAACATCATTATGAATAGTCTCTCTAAGATCATTGAGACATTGTCCCGGAATTACATAGGTTCCTATGGTATAGGAAGCACCTATTCTAAATGTAATCTCATTATCAACAATCTTTAAAAGATCTTTTTCTGCCACCTGAATCGCCTTTTCAAGCCTTGTAATAATCTTGTAAAGCTCTTCCCCCTCAGCGGTTAACCGTATGCCGTTCTTTTTACGCTCAACAATCGTCGCCCCCAACTGTTTCTCTATAAATTTTATCTGTTGTGTTACCGCCGGCTGTGAAACCCCTAATTTAGCCGAAGCTTTTGAAAAACTTCTCTCTCTAACGGTCGTTAAAAAAGTTTCCATTTTTACAAAATCTTTTAACATACGCTCTCCTTCAAAAAATAGATATATAAATAAATAGATATATATTTTATCGATTATACTATAAAAAAATATAACATCAACTTATTTTTTAAAATAGAAAAAACTTTTTTAGAAAGAGACTCAATTAAACACATTCATTTTTAACCAAACAAAAGATATAATCAATATTCTTATAGTAGAGGTTAAAGATGAAGCATATTATAAACGAACTTAATGATGCACAAAAAGAAGCTGTAACACATATTGACGGTCCACTGCTCATACTTGCAGGTGCAGGAAGTGGAAAAACAAAAACATTAACAACAAGATTGGCATATCTCATCGGCGAGATAGGTATCGATCCAGCTGATACGCTTACACTTACTTTTACCAATAAAGCTGCAACCGAGATGAGAAATAGAGCGCTTAATATGATAGACTCCCCTTCGTATCCTCCACTCCTTTGCACATTTCATAAATTTGGTCTGCTTTTTTTGAAATTTCATATAGAAAAACTTGGCAGAGCAAATAATTTTGTCATTATAGATAGCGATGATAAAAAAAGGATACTCCGCACCATCATCAAAGAACTCAAATTAGATCTCAATATCTCTTTCCTCTCAAATGAAATATCTAGATATAAAAACTCTCTACTCACGCCCGAGGTCGTTAAAGAGAAAGCAGAACTCATAGAGTATAAAAAAGCGGCTTTGGTTTATGAAGCTTATGAACAAAAACTAAGTGACGGTAATCTTGTTGACTTTGATGATCTTTTGATGCTCACATTTAAAATACTTGATGAGAACGAGGAGCTTAGAAGAGAAACAAGCCAAAGATACCGCTATATAATGGTCGATGAGTATCAAGATACGAATGAGCTTCAATTTAAACTTTTAACACATCTTGTAAGTGAGCACAATAACCTCTGTGTTGTTGGAGATGATGACCAAAGTATCTATGGCTGGCGAGGTGCAAATATCAGAAATATTCTTGATTTTGCCGATATCTACAAAGAGACTAAAGTCATCAAGCTAGAGACCAACTACAGATCGCATAGTGCGATACTTGAAGCTGCAAATATGCTTATAGAGCACAACTCATCAAGACTCGGTAAAAAACTCGTCAGCCACAAAGGCGAAGGAGGCAGTGTTAAATTGCTACACTCGCTCGATGAGTCGCTTGAGTCTAGAGAGATTGCCAGAGAGATAAACAAGCTCATAGACGAGGGTGCCGATCCGGAGGGAATAGCCGTACTCTACCGTATCAATGCGCTCTCAAGATCACTCGAAGAGGGTTTTACAAAAGAGCAGCTTAGTTTTAAACTCATTGGTGGCATCCGATTTTACGAGAGAAGTGAAATCAAAGATATCATCTCCTATTTTAGAGTCATCACAAATCCTTATGATGATTTTTCTCTCAACCGAATCATCAATAAACCAAAAAGAGGCATCGGTAAAACATCAATCGAAAAGATTCAAAAAAGTGCATTTGAAAATAGACAATCGCTTTTTGATTTTATAAAAAACAATGATGCGCTCAAAACACTTGTAAGTAAAAAAGTCTCTGAAGCACTTGAAAATCTCATAGAGAGAATCGAGACCCTCCAAGATGCTATCCAGAAACAATCACTCCGATACTTTGCCTCTATCTTTGAGGATACCGTGAGGCTCAAAGAACACTACGCTCCTATGCCTGACAGCTTTGATAGAATTATGAATATCGATGAATTTTACGGATACTTTCTTGATAGCATAGAGAAAAATCCTGAGCTTACCCTTGAAGAGTTTCTCAATGATATCTCTTTGCAGAGCGAACAAGATCAGTTTGATGGCAAAAGCATCACGATTATGAGTATTCACGCCTCAAAAGGGCTCGAATTTGAACACCTTTATGTTATAGGTATGGAGGAGGAGTTTTTCCCACTCTTAGGAGATGACTGCAATATGGAAGAGGAGAGAAGACTTGGGTATGTTGCTATTACCCGCGCTAAAAAAGATCTCACACTCTGTTACGCCGATAGTAGATTTTATAAAGGGCGTAGAAAAAATATCGAAAAAAGTAGATTTTTGGGCGAAGCGGGATTGATAGAAAATAGTTCTATGAAGATAACAAAATCCTCAAACTTCAAAAAAGGTGATCTTGTCAAACATAAGATTTTTGGCATAGGGAGAGTCCAAAGCGTCAATAAGGCCGGCAAAGAGTATAAGCTCCTTATCAATTTTGGCGGCAATAAAAAAGAGATACTGAGCTCATTTGTTCAAAGCATATAGACAATGGATAGACTCTTTGTAGTAAAAAAGCCTATATGGATATCTTCAAATAGGTATATGGGATATGTCAAGAGAAAATACAACACAAAGAAGGTTGGATTTTCAGGCACGCTTGATCCTTTTGCTGCAGGCTCGCTCATAGTTGCCACAGGCAGATATACAAAACTTTTTAACTATCTTGATAAAACGCCAAAAAGCTACAGAGCTACTCTCTGGCTTGGAGCACTTTCACCTACGCTTGATATCGAACAAGTCGAATCGATAGAATCGACAAAACCATATACAAAAGAGGCGATTGAAGCAGTGCTGAACTCATTACTTGGAGAGATAAGTTACTACCCTCCTCAATATTGTGCTAAAAAGATAGATGGGGTAGCGGCATACAAAAATGCAAGAGCCGGCAAAAAGAGTGCACTTAAGAAGATAGCCTCTAAAATATATGAGATGAAACTGCTGTGTTATAACCACCCATTTATACACTTTGAAGCAACCGTAAGCGAGGGGACATACATCCGATCCTTAGGAGAGATGATAGCGAAAAAATTAAAAGTTGACGCTTGTCTATCAAGTTTGGAGCGGCTCAGAGAAGGGAGATTTTTCTTTGAAAATGAAAAAGCACTCAATCCGCTTGAATACATCTCATTGCCAAGAAACAGCTACAAAAAAGATGAAAATGATATCGAACTCGGAAAAAAACTTCTCGTTGATGATTTTAAGATACAAGATAATGGCATCTATCTTATAAAAACTTCTCATTTTTTTGCTATCATTGAGATCGAGGATTATAAAGTGAAATATCTTATAAATAGGATGCCTCTTTTAAAGGATTGAAAATGTACAGCATAAAATCCCATGCAAAAATAAATAGTTTTCTCAAGATAACAGGTCGCAAAGATGGCTATCATACTTTAATATCAAGATTTATAAAGCTAAGAAATCTCTACGATGTGGTCAGTTTTGTTCCTTGTGAATGTACTGAATTTACAATTGAAGGTATAACGGATGTTGAAAAGAAAGGGAACACCATCTATAAAGCTTTTGTTGAACTTGGCAGATATACAGGTGATCTTGATCTTATAAACTTTTTTCACAAACATAAAGTCGTCATAGAAAAAAATATCCCGATGCAATCAGGACTTGGAGGCGGCAGTAGTAATGCCGGAGCATTCTTAAGGCTTGCGCATGAGCTCTGCAATCTCAAGTTATCCAAAGACGAACTCGCCTCTATTGGCTCAAATATAGGCGCAGATGTTGCTTTTTTTGTTTATGATTATGATGCTGCAAATGTAACAGGATTTGGTGAGATTGTTGAGCCTTTTGAGGAAGATGCACTAGATTTTGAACTCTTTTTTCCAAAAGTTCGATGCGATACAAAGAGAGTCTATAGAATCTTCGAAGAAAATTTCCTTGCAAATATAGAGCCGCAAAAATATATTCACTGGATGCACATGAAGACAAAAGATATCATCGAGGAGGCAAAAAGTGATCCAAAAAAACTCAATGATCTCTATAAGGCTGCCCTCAAAGCATATCCTGCACTAGAAGACGAAGCGCCAAAAAATTGGCTTTTTAGTGGAAGTGGGAGTACTTTTTTTACCATCAAATAGCCTAGGCTAAAGCTTGACTATATTTTTCAAAAAACTTGACTCCCTCAAAAATCTTATCTTGATTAAATTTCATAATCTTTGAGGTGTGTTTACTTTTAGCAACGATTGCTATCTCTACTCCCTCATCTTTTAATCTCGCTATAAACTCTTTGAGCGTAAATATCGCCGTAAGATCAACAAAAGGTACAGAGGATATATCAATAATGATTCTTTGTGTATCCAAAATGGTATTGATCTTACTCTCGAAAAAGGTACTTGAGCCAAAGAAAAAAGCACCCTCGATTCTGATGATGCGCGTCCCTTCCGGCACAACAAAATCTTTATAGTCCTTACTATCTTGAAGTGATATATCCGTCTCTTTTGTTATACGGTAAACAACCAGTAAGCAAGCAAGCAAAATACCCACACCCACTGCGATCATAAGATCAAAAAAGACCGTTATAAAAAAGACACTTAGCATCACCAAAAGATCGTTTTTGGGACTCTCTCTCCAAACCTTTATAAACTTATAATCAAGGATATCAATCCCCACTTTTATAAGAATTCCCGAAAGAAGTGCGAGCGGTATCTTAGAAGCAAGGGGTGCTAATAGAAGTACTATCAAGAGTAGAACGATTGAGTGGATGATGCCTGAGTATCTTGTCGTACCGCCACTTTTGACATTGATAACAGTTCGCATAGTAGCGCCCGCTCCGGGCACTGAACCCGTGATGCCACAACAGAGATTGCCAAGCCCTTGCGCTATAAGCTCTTTATTGGGATTGTGTTTTGTTCTCGTTATGGAATCAGCAACGATAGAGGTCAGAAGTGTATCTATGGAGCCCAATATCGCCAAAGTAAATGCTAGAGAGATGATTGTAGAGTAAAGCTTTAGATCAAAATCCGGCATCACCAAAGAGGGCAATCCACTTGGAATATCCCCTATTTTTTGCACATCCAAATCTAAAAGCAGGCTTGCGACCGTTAAGACAACAAGTGCCAAAAGCGGTGTAGGAATATAGCGTGATATCTTCTGTGGTGTTAGATAGACTATCGCTAATGCCGATGCCCCCAAAAGAAGAGCCTCAACATTCATCTCATCTAATTTTTGGATGAGCGTAATCAGCGTATGCATGACATTTGAATCTACATCAAAACCAAAAAGAGGCTTGAGCTGAAGTATGATAATAATGATACCAATCCCACTCATAAATCCGGAGATGACAGGATATGGGATGTATTGGACAAATTTTCCGGCTTTTATAGCACCAAATATGATTTGAAAAACACCGGCAAGCAGTATCATAGAGACTATGAGTCCCAGATTAGAATGAAGTGCTACTATAGAAGAGGCAATAACAACGGTCATGGGGCCCGTCGGTCCTGATATTTGTGTTAAGGTGCCCCCAAAGAGTGAAGCAATAAAGCCCAATATAATAGCGCCCCAAAGCCCTGCACTCGCTCCAAGACCACTTGCTACCCCAAAAGCAAGCGCAAGAGGCAATGCGATAATCGCCGCAGTCACTCCACCGAACAAATCACCCTTAAAAGTACTTTTCATTTTAATCCTTCAATTGAACGCATTATTGTAATCAAGCCTATGTTAAAAAAGAGCTACGCATCCTCTCAAATAGCGTGATAAAATGTTATAATATCGCTAAAAAAGGGTTGCTGTTGGCCATAGATATCATAGCTCAAAACAAAAAGGCTAGATTCGATTATGAGATTCTCGAAACATACGAGGCAGGAGTTGTACTCAAAGGGAGTGAAGTCAAAGCCCTTCGAGCAAAAAGAGCCAATCTCAAAGATAGCTTTTGCCGATTTATCAAGGATGAGCTCTTTCTTATGAATGCTCATGTTACTCATATGGAAACTGCCAACAAACACTTTACACCGGAAACCAGAACGCCTAGAAAACTTCTACTTCATAAAAAACAGCTTGAAAAGTTAAGACTCAGCATCGAGAAAGATGCGCTTAGCGTTGTACCGCTCAAGATTTATTTTAATGAAAGAAATATCATCAAAGTTCAAATTGCTGAAGCAAAAGGGAAGAAGTTGCACGATAAACGAGCAACACTCAAAGCTAAAACTCTAGATAGAGAAGCTGCACAGGCGATAAAAAATCGGAGTTATTAAACCCTTGGAATCTTCCAAGGGGAAGATTATTTGCGTCTAAGCTCTTTAATACGAGCAGCTTTACCTTTAAGATTTCTAAGGTAAAAGAGTTTCGCTCTTCTTACTCTTCCTCTTCTAAGGACTTCTATACTTTGAATGCTTTCAGAGTAGAGTGGAAATATTCTCTCAACACCAACACTGTTTGCACCCATTTTTCTTACCATAAAAGTTCTTCCTACGCCTTCACCTCTGATGGCGATGCATAGACCCTCATAATTTTGTACTCTCTCTTTGTTTCCCTCTTTGATATTAACAGCAACTTTTAGAGTATCTCCGGCTCTAAATGAAGGAATATTTTTCCCTTCAGTCTGTGCTTTTTCAAAGCTCTCAATATATCTATTTCTCATTTTTGTGCCTTTTATCGACCTTTTTATACAAATCAGGTCTAAAATATTGTGTCTTACGCAAAGACAACTCTCTTTTTAAGGCTGTGATTTTACTATGATTACCCTTTAGAAACTCTGAAATTATACTTTTGTCTTCAAAGTTATCCGGCTTACTAAATGCAGGGGCTTCTAAAAGATAATCCTCAAAGCTCTCTTCCTTGAGTGACTCCTCATTACCAAGCACACCTTTTACATTTCTAGCTATCGCATCACACAATACCAAACTAGCGATTTCTCCGCCACTTAATATAAAATCTCCTATAGAGAAAACCTCATCAATCTGGCTCTCAATGACGCGCTCATCAACACCTTCATATCTTCCACTCACCAAGATGATATGTGCTTTTTTAGAGAGTCTCACAGCATCATTATGTGTAAACTTTTTTCCGACAGGAGTAAGTAAGATAGTATGTGCATCGCCACACTTTCTCTTCTCATTCCTAATGGCATCAACAAGGGGTTGTGGAGTCAGTAGCATCCCTGCTCCACCACCGACCATAGGGGCGTCAACCTTTTTATGTTTATCGAGTGTAAAATCTCTTGGATTACAAAAATCTATACTTATCATCCCACTATCAAGTGCTCTTTTCATGATAGAATCACTAAAATAACCCTCAATAAGAGAAGGAAATAGAGTTATAAAAGAAAAATGCATCAACTCGCCTCCAGTATCTCTTTTGCGTCTTGCGTCGTGATCTCTTTTTTCTCGAGATTAACACTCACGATATATCTAGGAATATAAGGGATTAGAAAACTCTTTGCAAACCCTTGTTCTGCAAGGCTACTCGATGTCTCTATACTCATATAATCTATATCTGCGAGTCTCTCTATGGAGATTACCGTACCTAAATCCTCGCCGTTATCTACTATTTTGCATCCCTCTATATCAAACCAAAAATACTCACCCTGCTTTAAAGAACAGTGCTCTTTTGTCTGCTCATCACTTGCATATAATTTGACATTCGTGAGCTTCTTGGCATCTTCTCTTGAAGCATAACCGACAAAAGCGATGATACCTCTTTTGGGATCATAACTCTTAATCTCAAGCACGCCTATATCGCTTTCAAATCTATTGTTAGCTTGAAATTGTTCAGGAAAATCGGAGTGTATATAGAGTTTTAGATCGCCGCTGATTCCAACGGTACGACCTATTTGGGCTATAAAAAATCGCATCAATTGATGGAGACTACTTTTACTTTGTAGTTTTTTGAGCCCTTGGCTTTGCAACCGGATATCAATGTTTTGATGGAGTTAATCATACGCCCATCTTTACCTATAAGTTTGCCTACATCACTTTTATCGGCATGGATCAATATATCATCATAGTCTTCACTTGTGTTATATATCTCAACGCATATTGCCTCAGGGCAATTTGCTAACAATTTAGCATAGTATGAGACAAATTCGCTAACCATGTTTATTTGCTAGTAAGTTTTTTAACAGTATCGCTCATTTGAGCACCGACACTTTTCCAATAGTTCAATCTCTCTTCATCGATAACCAATGCTTTATCTTCAGAGACAGGATTATAATGTCCGATTGATTCTATCCAACCACCGTCTCTTCTTTTTCTGCTGTCAGTTACGACTATTCTATAAAATGGTTTCTTTTTTCTTCCCATTCTTGTCATTCTAATTGTTGTCATTGTGTTCCTTTTTTTAACTTTTAAAGTGCTGAGAACTCTCTTGCAAACTCAAAAGACTCGTAAGCACTCTTTTTAGGAATGCGAATATACCATAAATATTATAAAAATTGAATTAAACTGCGGTTTTATCTCTGCCCGCCCGGAAACCCACCACCTTGCATCTGCTTCATCATATCTTGCATTCCTCTTCCGCCTTTTCCTGAGAGTTGCTTAGCAAGTTTCGCGGCACTTTTGAACTGCTTGAGTGCTCTGTTGACTTGCACCTGATCAAGCCCTGCCCCAATAGCAAGCCTTCTTTTTCTACTATTGGTTAAAAGTTCGGGATCTTCTCGCTCTTTCTTAGTCATAGAGCATATCATCGCTTTTATATATCGTATCTCATCTGAATTATCGAGATCCATATCGCCAATCTGTTTTGCCATAGCTCCCATGCCCGGTATCATGCCCATAAGCGATTTCATCGAACCTAGTTTTTTCATCTGCTCAAGCTGATCTAAAAAGTCATTAAAATTAAATTTTCCTTTTTTGATTTTTTTATTGATCGCTTTTGCCTGTTTTTCATCGATAACAGCGCTTGTTTTTTCTACAAGAGATTCTATATCCCCGGCACCCATCAGACGATTTACAATTCTCTCGGGGATAAACTGCTCAAGGTCTTCCATCTTTTCGCCCACACCGATAAATCGTAACGGCACACCCACTTGGTGAGAGAGCCCTATGGCGACACCACCTTTGCTATCACCGTCAAACTTGCTCAAAATAACTCCGGTGATACCAACTTTTTCATTGAAGCTCAACGCCGTTCTGACAGCATCCTGACCACTAGAAGCTGAGCTCTATGATGTAGTACTTATAGATACCGCAGGTCGTCTCGCTATCGATGCTGAGCTTATGGATGAGCTTGCAGCGATTAAACAGATTGCGAGTCCCGATGAGATTTTTTCTGCGTCTTTAAAAAGTGCGCCAATTTTCCCGTAGTGGTTGTCTTTCCTGAACCTTGCAATCCGCTCATCAAAACAACAGTAGGCGGTTTTGATGCAAACACAAACCCTTGATTGCCTTTGACAGTTAGTATGGCAGTAAGTTGGTTTTTCAGTGCTCTTAGGAAATTATCTCTTCCTATCCCGCTCTCTTTTGTCTCTTGCTCAACAGCAACAACGATCTCTTTAGTAACTTTGTGAAAAACATCAGACTTGAGCAGTGACTTTTTAAGTTCATCAACTGCTTTTTTAAGTGCTTTTTCATCATCTCTAAAACGAATCTTATTGACCGTATTTTTAAAGCCTTCAGTTATAGATGCAAACATATCTTTCTATCCCAACCAATAAATTTATTAGATTTTACCCAAGAGGTGCTTAAAAATATAAAATCAAGGGACAAGCGCAAGCTTTTTATCACTCAAAAGGTAGACCTTGTCGCAACGAGAAGCTATCTCACTATCATGTGTAACAACAATCAAGGCACCATCATTTTCTTTGATATTTTCAAGCAATACGTCCATCACAAGATTGGCACTTTGTTTATCTAGATTGCCTGTCGGCTCATCGGCAAAGATCAGTTTCGGCTTTTTTGCAAGCACTCTTGCTATGGAAATTCTTTGCTGTTGACCACCGCTAAGCTCTGAAGTCTTTTGATTTAGGAGCTCCGATATTTCTAGCTTATCGAGGATACTCTTTTCTATAGAAACTCCACAAAGTAAAGAAGCAAGCTCGATGTTAAGCCCGGCACGCATCCCGCGAAAAAGATAGTGATTTTGAAATATCATACCTAATTTATAGCGTCTTATCTGCTCTATCTTGGTCTCACTCAACCCATAAATATCTTCCCCAAAAAGCGCAACATTTCCATTTGTCGGTTGTAAAAAAGTTGAAAGATTGTGCAAAAGCGTTGATTTGCCGCTGCCGCTTCTTCCGACAATGGCTATCGACTCTTGTGCTTTTAAGTCTAAATCTATCGCATCGAAAAGTTTATAATCAAATGTATGTGATATGCCCGAAGCATGCAAAAGATGGTGTTGCATAAAGTACCTAATTTTTGACATATAGTAGCATACTTATTGTTAAAAGATATTCAAAGCATCATTTTTGATACAATATAACCCTGCAAAAGGAGAAGAGTATGAAAGAAGTCATCAACATCTATAGAAAGCAAAAAAGTACCGTCGATGCATATATAATCAATATGATAAAAAGTGCGCCTCAAAAATATATAGAAAACGCCCCATCTATTTTTAAAGCAAACTCCTCCATCCAGCTACTCTATGCTGTCAATAAAGAGTATATTCAGATCTCTCCGACTATCTGTAAAAAAGGAAGCGAAAAAGAGAGAGAAGGAAGCAATAAAGAGCACTACTTCTCAAAAATGAAACTTGATAGCAAAGGGTTTTATATATCAAACCCTTATCTCCACTATAGAACAGGAAAAGCAAGCGTCTCTATCGTTCATAAGCAAGAAGAGAAGTATTATGTATTTGATATAGACCTCATCGCACTGCTTGAAGAGCTTAAGCTGATTGAGTACAACTCAACCTATGAAAATATAAAAAAATCATTTTATATATTTGGCGCTTTTTTGCTTGCTGCCGTCTCTGTAGCACTCGTCGCTTACGGTGGATATATGTTTGTGGCAATTCTTT
The DNA here is from genome assembly GCA_037383745.1 of Sulfurovaceae bacterium. Lineage (GTDB taxonomy): Bacteria > Campylobacterota > Campylobacteria > Campylobacterales > Sulfurovaceae > BN30871. Next base: position 20,068 of record JARROQ010000030.1, on the reverse strand, counting down.
TTGTAAAAGAGGAGGTTGACCTACTTCATAATATATTTCAGTCAATCATTGCCATCACACTTGGAATTGCGATCTATGATTTAGCAAAACAGATATTTGAAAATGAGGTACTCTATAGACGCTTCCACAATGAAGAGAACAAGCAGTACAAAATTTTAGGAAGATTTTTAATATCGATTATTATTGCTTTGTCTATCGAGACTTTAATGGTCGTTTTCAAAATAGCGCTTGGTGATTACAAGGAGATGCTTGCAGCTTTTTGGTTGCTTTTAGGCACAACTTTGATGTTTGTAGGGCTTGCCTTTTTTTACAAAATCGTTGTCTACAACGACAAAGGTGAAGATGATGATTAGGAAAAGGTATTTTATAGGAAGTATATTTAGTCTTCTTCTTTTTGTATCGACATCTGTATGGGCTGAAAATCAGATTGAGACAAAAAAGCAGATACAACAAGAGATTTTTCAATCTATTAGACTCTTCGAAGAGTCTTTGGCTTCAAGACAAAAAATGATAGAGTCTTACAATAGGCTCCATATCAAATCTTCAAAAAAACAGCCCCTCAGTGGCAAAGATCTTCAAGAGCTTAGTGCCGGAACAAGCACTTTTTTAAAACAGAGAAAAAAGCTTTATAAGCTGGCACTCAAATATGAAAAAGAGATAAACGCCACGCCCAAAAATCAGATATCCAAAGATATACAACTTGCAAAAGTTTCTCTCTCTTTAGCATCTACACTGATCATGTATGACAATTGGATGTTAGCGATCTCGCAATATCAAAATGATAGTCTGCTTAGGTTTCATCTCAACAATCCGGATAGCGGCTATGATATAGGCTATAGGGAGCTTGGGAAGGTGGCCTCATCTTTTGCTTCAAAAAGAAAAAGAGATCGAGTAAAAAATGCTATAAATTGGTACAAAGAACATAAAAATGATGCTGTCGATTTTGAAAATTATAACTATTTATCTACACTGATAATCAATAGCCCCTCATATGAGATGATACAAAAAAATGACACATCAAAGCTCTTTACTACTAAGATTAAAAAAACAACATACGATGTCTATGATGCGGGCAAAACTGTAAAAAACGAGACTATAAATCTCGTGAGTTTACTCTTTGGCAATACGGTGGGTATGGTATCTACAAGAAAAGGCAAACTCTACAACAACAGAAAGATTTTAAAGAGTAAATCAAATCTAGAAGCCGGTGATATCTTGCTAGAGAAGACTCCTTTTAGACTCACAGATCGTTTTATTCCGGGGCACTGGGGACATGCTGCTTTGTGGGTCGGGAATGAAAAAGAGCTTAAAACACTCGGCATATGGGATGATCCTGCCATTGTGCCTTATCACCGCGCAATACGAGACGGTAAAAATATTATCGAGGCGCTCAGAGAAGGTGTTGTTATCAATAGCATGAAACACTTTTTAAACATTGATGATTTAGCGGTTATCAGAGATAAAAAGCTAACAGATGATGCAAAAAAAGAGATTATCCTCAATACTTTCCGCCAGCTTGGCAAAGCATATGACTTTAACTTTGATGCAAACAGTTGCGATAAAGTATATTGCTCGAAGCTTGTCTATATGGCTTACGGGGATATCCCTTGGCCCACGTCAAGAACACTCGATAGATTTGTTGTCAATCCTGATGATATAGCCTCTTATGCTCTAAAAGATGATAACTTTAAGATAATGATGCTCTATCATGACGGCAAAGAGATTAAAAACAATAAAAAAATTGCAATGGAAAAATTTCTAGATAAAAAATCGATGCTCCAAGCATTTACGAATAAATAGAATATTAAGGTGAAAAAGTTGATTTTATTTTGAGAGAGATTCTATACAATCCGAATGGATTGTATAGGGATTATGACATCTGTTTCGCAACTTCTGCTGCAAAATCTTCCTCTTCTATCTCTATCCCCTCGCCTACTTCTAAACGAACAAATGAAGATATAGCAGCACTTCCGCCTGCTGCTTTTGCTTTACTTTCTATAAACTCGGCTACCGTGATAGCATCGTCCATTACAAATTTTTGATCAAGCAGACACTGCTCTTGGTCGAGTGTTGTATTGTCAGAGATAAATCTTGCAAGCTGTCCGGGAATAATTCTGTCCCAAATCTGCTCAGGTTTACCCTCATCTTTTAACTTCGCCTTTATCTCCTCTTCAGCTGTGGCCAAAACCTCAGGAGTAAGCTGTACCATAGAGATATATTTAGGGATATTTAAAAGTGGTTTCCCAAGTCTTGCTCTCTCTTCGTTCTCTTTTTCTATCTTGGTGATACGCCCTTGCGTCTCTTCTTCTACATATGCGATATCGAAATCTTTATAGCTTAATGTTTTAGGTTTCATCGCTGCTGCGTGCATTGCAACACTTTTGAGTGCATCTTGCATAGCCTCAGCAGTTTTTGAACTGTCACACTCAGCAGCAATGATAACACCAACTTGTCCATTTGCATGGATATAGCCGCTAAATGCATCATTCTCTCCGCCTTGTATCATCCCTGATCTTCTTACAACAATGTTTTCACCAATCGTTGCTATTTGAAGTGAGAGGTACTCGCCAAAAGGCATATCGTTGATTGTTGATGCATTGATAGCCTCGGCATCTTGAAGATCATTTGCATAGGCATGATCGACAACATCTTGAACACATTTTTGGAACTTATCATTTTGGGCGACAAAATCAGTTTGTGAATTTACTTCAACAATAACAGCTTTTTTACCCTCAATTTTCATAGCAACAAGACCCTCTGCAGCTACTTTTCCTGCTTTTTTAGCCGCAGCACCAAGACCTTGATCTCTGAGCCACTCTACGGCTTTGTCCATATCGCCATCTGATTCAGTAAGTGCCTTTTTACAGTCCATCAAACCTGCATCGGTCATCTCTCTAAGTTTTTTTATGTCGCTTGGTCCAAAATTTGCCATCGATTACCCCTTTGCCAATTCTTTTGCGTTTGCTACACTCTCTTTAAAATCACCTTTAAAGCTATATTTCTCTTCCATTGTAGCGATTTGCTCATCACTCATGTTTGCAATATCTGCATATGTATAAAGCCCCTCATTATTGAGTTTTTCTTGATATGCTTTACCGATACCTACAATTTTTGTAAGATCATCTTTTGTTATCTCTTTTGTCTCTTCTTCAACAACTTTTACCGTAACTTCCTCGACAACTTCAACAACTGCTTCTTCGCTTGTTTCAGCAACAACCGCTTCCATCTCTTCTTCACTTATTGCAACATTTTGCTCAGCATCTTCGCCTTGGTTTTCAGCATAAATAGCCTTTCCTTCATTGATAGCTTCAGCCATCTCTTTACAGAAAAGTTCGATTGATCTGATAGCATCATCGTTACCGGGAATTGGATAATCGATAAGATCAGGATCGCAGTTTGTATCAAGCGGAGCTATAACCTTCATCCCGAGTCTTCTTGCTTCTTTGATTGCGATATGCTCTTTAACGGCATCAACAACAAACATCATATCAGGAAGTTTTTTCATATGTCTATACCCTTCTAGGTATGAGTTTAATTTCTGTTTTGTACGACCGAGCATCAAAGCCTCTTTCTTTGTCAAAAGGTTTATCTGTCCGTTCTCTTCCATCTGTTCGATGATTTCAAGTTTTCTAATTGATTTTTTAATTGTCGGATAATTTGTAAGCATACCACCGAGCCATCTTGTTGAAACATAAGGCATCCCACAATTCTCGGCACTCTCTTTGATTGCTGATCTTGCTTGTTTTTTTGTACCGACAAAAAGTACAGTCTCACCTTGTGCCGCAGCATCTCTTACAACATTATATGTATATTTGAAGTATCTCAACGTCTTTTGTAGATCGATGATGTATATATTTTTTCTCTCACCAAAAATAAATTTTTTCATCTTTGGATTCCATCTTCTTGTTTGGTGTCCGAAGTGCACACCACATTCAAGTAGGTCTTTCATTGTTACCATTTTTTCTCCTTGGTATCTTGTTATTTTTTACGCTAAGCGTTTATTTGGTTTAAACCTCTGCAGCCCTCAACACAGTAACCTGTGCAACCATTACAAGGAATAACTACATGAGTATTTATACATCCATCTTAAAATGGAGCATAATTTTATCGAAATTTGCTTAAAAAATCCAAAATATAGTTAAAAAACTCTCTACACATCAGCACTCATGATTGCTAGAAACATCTTTTTTAATATCTTCTCAAGAAAGATTTTTTCATCCTCGTCCAATACATCAAAAACTTTCACATGAAAAGCAATGGCTTCCTTAAAAGCTGCCTTTGCCAGCTGCACACCTTTTGGGGTTATTTCAACAAATCTACTTCTCTTGTCTTGTTGCGAATCAACTCTTTTTATAAGTTTTTTTGACTCCAGCTTATTAAGAATTTTTGTCATACCGCCGGAAGAAAATATCATATTTTCGTACAACTCTGTCGGTGTTAAGCGTTTATTGAGTGCTAAGAGAGAGATGAGTACCTCAAACTCAGAAGATGTCAAAGCATATTTTCCGACGAATATCTTCTCCTTTTTTTCTGTCAAAATTTTATTAACAAGCATCAAAGGAAGTGCTATACCGGTAGTGATACGACAGTCAGTTTGATCCTCAAATACCATATCTTGTAATAATTTTTGCTTCTCTTCAATAAAACTTAAAATGTCGCTCTTCATACAAAACCTTTTATTTGTTATTATTCTATTATGTTTACCTTTAAAAAATAGCATTTATCTTTCTAGGAAGATAAAATTAAGTTTGAAAATGATAAAATCAAGCAAAATTATGCGTAACAGAATTGGAGATAGAATGAATTTACACAAGGGGCATATTGGGATAATCTATATGGGTGCTTTGCTTTTAGGGCTTATGGGATGTGGAGATAGTAATGCGTCCCAAGCACAACAAGCACCGGGACTACCTGTAAAAACAGCCAAGATACAACACCAAGATGTACTTCTAGAGAAAAAATATGGTGCAGAGATTGAACCCTATAAAGAAGTTACAATCACCGCAAGAGTTCAAGGTGTTCTAGAGAAGCAACATTTTAAAGAGGGGGCTTTTGTTGAAAAAGATACAAACCTTTATACTATCGAGCAAGATGCCTATAGAGCAAAGCTCGATTTCGCAAAAGCAAAATACAATCAAACACTCAATGACTACGAAAGAGCTAAAGAGCTTTACAAAACAAAAGCGATAAGCGATAAAGATTACGATAATTTTCGCGCCTCTTATGAAGATGCGAAAGCAAATCTCAAACTTGCACAACTTGATTTTGACTATACGGAAATAAAGGCACCTATAAGCGGTATTGTAGGGATAAAAAAGATGGATGTCGGCAACTTCATTCAAGCGAACACCCCTTTAACAACCATTACCGCTACCGATCCTATCTATGTAAATTTTTCTATCTCAAAAAATGATGCCGGTAGATTTATAGCGCAACTTAAAGAGCCTTCTATCGTTGTTAAAATCATCAAAAATAACGGAGAAAAATCTAAAGCTAACGGCAAGATAGATTATATTGCCCCACAACTTGATGCAACTACAAATACATTGCAGTTACGTGCTATCTTTGACAATAGTGACAATGAATTTATAGCCGGAGATTTTACCGAGGTGTCTCTTGAAGGCTTAAAGATACCAAATGCAATCACTATCCCTGAACAAGCGATCTTTCAAACACAAAACGGGGCTATCATCTATGTAGTAGAAGATAATGTAGCAAAACCGAGACCCGTAACACCTGATATTCTCACTCCAAAAGGTATCATAGTCACCGGTCCGCTAAAAGACGGTGAAGATGTTATCATCAATAACATAATGAAAATACGACCTGATACAAAAGTGACGATTATGCAAGAAGAGGGAAAATAGTATGCTCTCCTCCTATTTCATAAAAAATCCTGTCTTTGCCGCAGTATCCTCTATTATCATACTATTGGCGGGGCTCGCTTCAATGCTCTCTCTCCCGATAGAGCAATACCCAAGAGTTATACCGCCTCAGATTATAGTAAGTGCAAACTATCCGGGAGCAAGTGCTGAGACGCTTTCCAAAACCGTTGCAGCGCCTCTTGAAGAGCAGATAAACGGTGCGAAAGATATGATCTATATGAATTCGAGTTCCGATGATAGTGGCGCTATAAGCATCAATGTCTTCTTCGAGGTCGGTACAAATGCTGATGATGCAAAAATAGATGTCAACAACCGTGTACAAGCTGCACTCTCAAGACTTCCCGAGGCTGTTCAAAGGTTGGGTGTGAATGTCGGCGAACGATCTCCAAGCGTTCTTATGTTTGGAATGCTCTATTCACCGCATATGACACACGATACCACCTATCTCTCGAACTATGCACTCATCAATATTGCTGACGAGATCAAAAGAGTCAACGGCGTTGGGGATGCTATCATATTCGGCGCAAAAGATTACTCTATCCGAGTTTGGATAGACCCTAAAAAATTATCACTGTACAAATTGACTCCGGAAGATGTTATTGGTGCCATAAAAGAACAAAATGAACAGTATGCAGCAGGTAAGTTTGCTTCTGAGCCGCTCAAAGAGAAACAGATGTTTACCTACACCATCCTCTCTCAAGAGCGTTTGAGTTCGCCGGATGATTTCGGCAAAATTATCATTAGTTCAAAAAGCGATGGAGGCGCACTCAGACTCAAAGATGTTGCCACTATTGAGCTTGGATCAAGCAGTTATAATTTAACAACAAAATTAGATGGATCTCCTGCAATTCCTATCGGTGTATTTTTGCAATCAGGTGCAAATGCACTTGATACTGCTGACGGCGTCAAAGAGGTATTTAAAAATGTTGCAGAAAGCTTTCCCGAAGATATGGCATATGAGATACCTTACGATACAACTGATTATGTCAAGATATCGATCAAAGAGGTCATCAAGACATTCATAGAAGCAATCATCCTCGTCATGGGTGTTATCTTTCTCTTTTTACAAAACTGGAGAGCAACTATCATCCCTATCTTGGCAGTTCCCGTAGCTATCATTGGAGCATTCGGCGGTATGTATCTTTTTGGTTTTAGTATCAATCTCCTCACGCTTTTTGGTCTTGTGCTCGCTATCGGTATCGTTGTTGATGACGCCATCATCGTCATCGAAAATGTTGAGCGGCATATAAGCGAGGGGCTAACCCCAAGAGAAGCGACGATAACAGCAATGAAAGAGGTAAGTGGCGCAATCATAGCCATCGTACTCGTACTTTGTTCCGTGTTTATCCCTGTTGCATTTCTTGGAGGACTCAGTGGCGAAATGTATAAACAGTTTGCCATAACTATTGCCGTCTCTGTTGTTATATCAGGTTTTGTTGCACTTACACTTACACCTTCACTATGTGCAACAATCTTAAAACCCGTTCATAGCGAACCAAAAGGATTTTTCAAATGGTTCAATAATACTTTTGAGAAAGCCACCCACGGATATAGTGCTATCGTGCAAAAAACCTTGCGACATACCCTTATTAGTGCCCTTATATTCGGCGCAATCATATTGGCAAGTCTTTCAATGTTGAAAGCCATGCCAAGCGCACTCGTCCCGCAAGAGGATCAAGGTACGATCTTTGTCTTTAGCTACAACCCTCCGGGCGCTTCTCTTAGTAGAACGGAAGCACTCACGGATGCCATACAAAAGCGTGTTGCCGAAGATGAAAATGTCAACCATGTTATTGCTCTTAACGGACTTGACTTCACAACCTTTTCCCAAAAAACAAATGCAGCTGCAACCATTATCAAACTTCATACATGGGATGAAAGACCTGACATCTCACAACATGCTGCTACTTTGGCGGGAAAATTTACTGGTGAGATCATGCAGATACCTTATGGTTTTTCTATCTCCGTACTTCCTCCGCCAATCATGGGCATGGGTGTATCGGGTGGTTTTGATATGTATGTACAAAATAAAAAAGGCGCGAGCACACTTGAGCTTAATAAGTATGTGCAAGAGATCATCCAAAAAGCCAATCAACGACCTGAACTTACAGGCATAAGAACGACACTCAATACCATGGTGCCACAATATAAGGTCAGCGTAAAATTGGATGAAGCAAAAGCAAAAGGTGTAAGTGTAGCAAGCATCTACAATACACTCAATGCAACACTTGGAAACTATTATATCAATGATTTCAACTTATACGGCAGAACTTATAAAGTAAACATCGCCGCAAAAGGTGATGATAGAAAGTCACCTGAAGATCTTAACAACATTTTTGTAAGAAACGATAAAGGAGATATCATCCCGTTAGGAACATTGGTTCATTTTGAAAAAACCGTCGGTGCAGATCTTATCGAACGATTCAATCTCTTTCCTGCTGCTAAAGTTTCGGGACAAAGTGCCCCAGGATATAGCTCGGGTGATGCGCTCAAAGCCATAGAAGAAGTAGCTGATGAAGTACTTCCGGATGGCTATGGGATAAGTTGGGTTGGGACTGCGTACCAAGAGAAAAAAATAGCCAGCGATTCAACGACGGCATTCGTCTTTGGTCTTATTTTGCTCTATCTCATCCTAGCAGCGCTCTATGAAAAATGGCTCTTGCCGTTTTCTGTCGTTATGGCGGTTCCTTTTGCTATCTTTGGAGCGGTCATCGCTACTCTCTTACGAGGCTTAGAAAACGACATATATTTTCAAGTAGGACTTTTAGTCCTAGCGGGGCTTGCAGCTAAGAATGCCATATTGATTGTAGAATTTGCTATACAAAAGATAAATGAAGGATTCAGCATAAAGGATGCGGCGTTAGAGGCTGCAAAAATACGGCTTCGACCTATCATCATGACCTCATTGGCATTTACCTTTGGTGTCCTCCCGCTTGCAATCAGTAGCGGTGCGGGAGCAGCGAGTCGTCATGCCATTGGAACAGGCGTTATAGGCGGTATGCTTGCTGCCACATTTATCGCTATTGTATTTATTCCTCTGTTTTTCATTTGGATATCCAAACTGACTGCAAAAAAAGGAGAAGCATAATGAAAAAATATCTATTTTTAGTAAGTGCAGCTCTTCTTTTTAGCGGCTGCTCTTTAATTACGCAACCGGAACTAACAGGTTATGGAAGCGGTACGCACAATGAAACAAACAAGCATACTCCGCCAATGAATAGTGAGATGTCCTATGATGTTTATGAGTTGGGGCTTAATGCATCTTTTGAGATAGATATTTTTGGCAAAAGAGCCAATGCCACAAGGGCTGCTTATGAAGATATGATGCAAGAGTACTATGTGCAAGCATTTACTTATCAACAAGTTGTTAGCGATAGCATCATCGCCTATTATGGACTCAAATCAAACCAATCACTCTATAATGAAGCGCGATCACAATACTATGATCAACAAAAGACTTACAACAATATCAAACGCCAATATAAGAGCGGTTTTATAGACAGAGGAAAACTCCTCCAAGAGGAATCCCTCTTAGAGAGTATGCATGATACTATGCTTGCCCAAAAAGAGATACTTGATAATTACAAAGTTGCTGTTGCTATTTTGATTGGCAAAACACCAGATGATGTATTTAATGCGACCAGTATCATCAATATCAAAAACACCACATACTCACCAAATATCCCCGTGCCGGCATATCTACCTTCGAACATACTCAACAAAAGAGCCGATATACAAGCAGCAGAGGCAAAAGTACGCTCAACTGCATTTTCCGTCAGTGTTGCAAGAGGTGCCTATTTCCCTACAATCTCACTTACCGGAGCTCTAGGATATGCAAGCGGTGATCTAAATACCCTTGTCAAGTCACAATCATCTGATAGCTCAGGAGGTGTTAATCTATTTGTGCCCATCTTGAACCTTGGTCAGATAAAAGCCACTGTTGAAAATGCAAAAAATGATCAAAAATTAGCACTCATAGAGTATAAAGACACGGTAAGAAATGCATTTGGAGATATCAAAAAAGCACTTGTGACATACAACATCAACAAAGAAAGACTCAAATCACAGCAAAAACGCTACTATGCAATCAGCACAAAAAATAAGATTGCAAAAGATCAATACAAATCAGGATATATAAGCTATCTTGAGTATTTGGACGCAAGAAGAGAGGCTTCTGTTGTTGCTATGGAAAAAGAGCGCATCAAATTTGAAGCACTAAAGTCAGCGGTTAATGTCTATTATAATCTCGGGGGTGGATTTAACGTAGCGGCACAACAAAAGACTAATCGCTAGGCATCTAAAGCAAAAAATAGATATCAAACTACCCCATCGGGTACATGATCGTTTGCTGAATCTCAGCAATACGTGTCATCGCCTCATCACGTAGATGCATATCCATAGCAGCAAGCGAAGGAGCAAGTTGCGCCTTGCTTGTCGCGCCGATAATCGTAGAAGCTACAAAATCAAACTGTTTCGAATAGGCAACCGCCAAAGTAACAGGATGGATGTCAAGCTCTTGAGCTAACTCGGCATATTTTGCGGTTGTTGCAAGTGTTTTCTCGTTGACAAAACGCGTAGCTTGTGCTCTTACTCTCGCTGATTTGTTGTTGATATAGGCTCCATATCGTGCATCTTGAGGTATCAGATCTCCATTGTATTTTCCACTGAGCACCCCACCGGCAATAGGTGAATATGGCAAAAGTGATATCTGCTCATCTTGGCACACCTTAGCTATCTCATCAAGCGCTCTTGGGTTGTTGAGAGAAAAGTTATTTTGGATCGATTCAAATCTTGCGAGGCTGTATCTAGTAGCGCGTTCATTGGCTTTCGTAAGTCCATAAGCACTATCGTTTGATGTACCAATGTAGCGCACCTTACCCTCTTTAACAAGCTCATCAAATGCCCCGAGACTCTCTTCTATCGGGATAAGCGTATCGGGCCAATGCATCTGATAGAGATCGAGATAATCTACCTTCAAGCGACGCAAACTCCCCTCGATTGCTCTTTTGATGTGAAATCTATCAATAGCAGTTAAGCCGTGACGAATAGGCGGAACAAACCAACCGTTTGCAGCACCTGCAACTTTGCTTGCTAAGATGATACTCTCTCTTGGCTTGCTCTGGAGCCACTCACCCACCATCTCTTCTGTTTTACCTGCATCTTTGGCAGTTGGCGGTACGGGGTAGATCTCTGCTGTGTCTATGAAATTGATCCCCTTATCATAGGCTTCATCAAGAATGGAAAATGCCTCTTTTTTATCACAACTACTTCCAAATGTCATAGTGCCCATACATATAGGGCTCACTCTCAATCCACTTCTTCCTATATATCTATATTGCATTGCTTCTCCTTGATTTTACTTTTGAATCCTATCGTCCTGAATTTATTTATACTTCATATAATAAGAGTCTCAACCTCAATCTTTGCAGAAATGATAAACTCATAACTCATCATAAATTAAAATAACTTCCGTTCATGCTGAGCGAAGTCGAAGCATAGAACATCTTTTGATCACCCTTCGATGGTTCGACAAGCTCACCACGAACGGACTTCGACAAGCTCACCACGAACGGACTTCGACAGGCTCACGATTCACTTAACGCTACCCTCTAAGCTCTTGAAGCTTCTGCTTCACCTCATCGATATGCCCTTTTACCTTCACCTTCTCCCAGCTTGCCGCTATCACACCTTGAGGGTCTATGATAAATGTTTTGCTGGACTATCAGGGCTCACTCCAAATATAGTCGCATCCAACCCTTTAAAATCAGGGAGTGCTGTGGTAAAATCACACGCTTCGGTGGTGCATCCCGGGGTATTGTCTTTTGGATAAAAGTAAAGCACTAGCCATCTGCCTTTGATATCACGAAAACATATCTCCTCTTCATCCTGATTGGGTCTACAAAAATCTGAAACTTTATCACCTACTTTTGGCACACAAACTCCTTTTTTAACTCTTTTTTGATAGTATAACAAAATGAATGAAAAAGAGAAACTCCTCCAAGAGATAAACGCCCTTTTAAGCTATGGGGAAACAGAAGACACCATAGATGTAAGCTTACTTGAGTACCTTGAGCTTGATATGCTTGAAAATATCAAAAAATCTCTGCAAAGCAGAACGAGTGATCTTAAAGAAGAGGATAAAGAGTGGCTTGAGCAGTTCAAAAAATATGAATAACTATAGCTCTTGAACTTTATACTGCAGACTCTTTTTTATAAAATCAAACGGATAGAAAAAGAGTGTTTTAAATATCGGCGATAAACTGTTATCGTCTCTCTCTTTTGACGCAAAAAGATCAAAATCAAAGCTTGCAAAACTATCATCTTTTGAAGTTACGGAAAATGTCACTGATTTAAGTGCCTTTATCATATTGAGCATAGCCTTGTGTTCTTTAGGAGAGAGTTCATGGAGTGCATCCAAGCCTTGATACTCTTTATTGATGGCATGAAAAAGCTGCGTTAGAGACTCTTTGCGTATGCTCTTGCTCCACTTTATCTTGCCTTTATCATAATGAAACACGGCGCTCTCATTCAAAATAGCATTTGGTTTTGTGTGTCTTAGAAGCTCTATGAGTGATAGAAAAAAGTTTGCTCCACCAAAAGATGTTGCGATGTTTGTAATTGTCGTATGCAACTCTTGCTTTTGTTCTGTTGGTAATTTATAAAAATCCATACTGCTCCGTCTCTTAATTTGTCATATTATATCTAAACGATAGACAAATAAAGCGCTATCAAATTGCTTAAACCCAAACAAAACAACGCTCAAATGAGCCCAATCCAAAAGTTTTTATAGGTATAATTAAAAAAATATCAAAAAACGGAACGGCAAAATGGCAAAAGAACACTATTTCGATATATCTGCAAAACTCGATATGATGGAGCTTAAAAACGCTCTAGAGCAGGCAAAAAAAGAGGTATTGACTCGTTTTGATTTCAAAGGAATCACTGCTGAAATTGAACTTAATGAAAAGGCAAAAACACTCTCGCTGAGTAGCTCAAGCGACCAAAAGATCGATGCACTCAAAGATATCGTCATCTCCAAACTTATCAAAAGAGAGATATCGAGCAAATCGCTCAAAGAGCTTAAAACCGAAGGGATCAGCGGTGGTAATGTCAAGGTGATTTACAAAGTCGTTGATAGCATAGAGAGTGATGAAGCAAAAAAGATCGTCAAAGCTATCAAAGATTTGAAATTGAAAGTTACACCGTCTATTCAAGGTGATGAAGTTAGAGTCAGCGGAGCAAAGCTTGATGATTTGCAAAAAGTTATAGCTGAGGTTAAAACACTTGATCTCAACGCACCACTCGCATTTGGAAATTTTAGATAGCGTATGAAAAGAGAGATAGAGAGTGTCTGCACATACTGTGGTGTTGGATGCGACATCATCGGTATCGTTGAAAACAATAAGATAGAGAAAATCTATGCACATAAAGAGGGGGTTGTCAGCCAAGGAAAACTCTGTATCAAAGGCAAACAGGGGTATGACTTTGTTGACTCCAAAGAGCGCATCCAATCCCCTTTGGTTAAAAAATCTTTTTTAGCAAAAAATGATGCTATCTATACGATTGTAAAAAATGCTCTTAGCGAGCATGATGAAGATTATTATAGCTGTGATTTGGATACCGCAACTACGATAGCTGCGATGAAACTCAACCAACTTAAAGAGCAGTATGGTGGTGAGAGTCTTTGTGCCATAGGGGGCGCTCGAACCAATTGTGAAAGTGCCTATATGCTCCAAAAATTTTGTAGAGTCTCTATGGATTCACCGCATGTAGATAACTGCGCACGCATCTGCCACTCCCCTAGTCTCAAAGGGATGAGAGAAACCATCGGCGAAGGGGCAGCAACAAACCCCTATAATGATATCTATGAGTGTGAGTTTATGATCGTGATTGGATCCAACACCATAGAGGCACATCCAATCATCGCCAACCGCATAGTCGATATGGCAAAAACACACAATAACTTAGCTGTTATCGATGTACGCGATACAAAGCTTTCCAAGTTTTCCAAGCACAACTGTGTCATCCCCTATGAAGCTAATTTGCTGATCTTAAATATGATGGCATATGTTATCATCGATGAAGAGCTCTATGATAAAAGTTTTGTTGACGCAAGAAGCAAAGGTTTTGAGGAGTTTAAGGCGAAGATACTAAATGACCCCTATGCTAATCCTGAATTTTTCAAAACAATCAAAGGGTATGAATATCTCTCAAAGATGATTCCAAATATCGCTAGAGAGTATGCCGTTAAAAGATCAATGATCTTTTGGGGTCTTGGCGTCACTCAGCAATTAGATGGTTCACAAGCCGTGATGGCGATAACACATCTAGCCGTTATGACAGGAAATATCGGCAAGGTGGGTGCCGGGCTTATGCCTCTAAGGGGTCAAAATAACGTCCAAGGGGCTTGCGATATGGGTTGCCTTCCCTACTTTGCTCCTGATTATCAAACACCAAAAAAGATAGGGCTTATGACGCCGCAACTCATCGAGGGCATGCTAAAAAATGAGGTGAAAGCACTTGTCAATATGGGTGAAGATATCTTGCATGTGCATCCCAATACAAATAAGAGTAAGCAAGCAATCGCCAATCTGGATTTCTTGATGGTGCAAGAACTTTTTATGACCGAGATAGCACAAGCAGCCGACCTTGTTATAGGGGTAAAAAGTGCTTATGAAAAAACAGGGGTCTATGTCAATGCGATGCGAAGACTTCATCTCTCACAACCACTCGTAGAGTCTTCACTCCCCGATGATTGGGAAGTGCTTGCTATGATCGATCGAAAGATGGGTGGCGATTTTAGTTATGATACAAGCGAAGACGTATGGAACGAAGTCACACAAGTCGCTCATAGAAGATTTAGTGGAGCGAGATACCAAAGACTAGAGCGCCATAGAAAAAGAGGAATGCAGTGGCCGATATATCACGAAGATACCCCCGTGTTGCACCTACTTGATTTTAGGACGAGTGATGGCTTGGCAAATTTTTGCTATACCAGATACACTCCAAGAGGTATGGTGCAAGATATCATCAACCTAGATATACAAGGCTACTATCTCACAACGGGGAGAATCCTCTCACAATACAACAATGCAGCCCAAACAAAACAGAGTAAAAGACTTAATGATCTCCACTTTGAAGATGTCATATATGCTCCTCTTGAGGCAAAAAAAGAGTTTGGCAGTGATCATATCATCCTCAAAACAGAGCATGGGCAAAGTGCAAAATTACGAGTCGAGTATAGCAATAAGATTAAACCAAACACACTCTATACAACTTTTCATCACGCCTCATCAAAGATCAATGCGCTCTTTGGTGATGAGTGCGATGAGCTTATCATGACAGCTCGATTTAAATCACTCAAAGTCGAGGTGGAACCCATTGGATAACAGTACACGCTCCATAGGCAACTCCTGTCTACAATGTAACGCCAAGCAAGATCAAAAAAATTATCAATTCAGCCTATTATTTTATGAAAGAGCGGAAACTTGACCTTCCTTTTTCTATCGATGCACTTATTATCAGAAAAGGTGAAGTTGAGCTTATAGAAAATATCACACTTTAATATTTTAGGGATATAATTTATATAAAAAAATGACAAAGAAGTAACAATGGAACTTACACAAAAACAGCTTGATTTTTTTGATAAAAACGGCTTTATCCTTCTTAAGGATTTTGCATCAAAAAAGGAGTGCAAAGCGATACTCGAGATCGCAAAGATACACCTCAAATATCGCATTGAACCCATAGAGACTGAACTTGGGTATGATAAAAAATCAAAAGATTTCAGAACCAATGAGAGTGATTATAAAAGTTTGGATTTTGAACAAGAAGCACCCATTCGAAGACTCAGACAAGTATATAGCAGGGATGTGATCTTTAAAAATTGGATGGAAAACAAAGAGATACGCCCGATTCTCCAACAAGTACTCAAAGATGATGTGACGATTACCCTTGCACATCACAACTCCATCATGACAAAATTGCCAAAGATTAGCACACAGACAAGATGGCATCAAGATAGAAGATATTGGAGATATAGTGATGACAATCTCGTTAGCATCTGGCTTGCACTCGATAAAGAGTATGAAAATAACGGTGTTTTAGAGTTTATCCCGAGAAGTCATAAGATGCATTTTTCAAAAGAACAGTTTGATGAGAAAGAGTATTTTAGAGAAGACCTTGAAAAAAATAGTGAGATTATTGCTACAAAAGTCTCAAAAAAACTCAAACGGGGTGATGTTGTGATATTTCATTCGCTTCTTTTACACAGAGCCAATAAAAATGATACCAAAAAACCAAAGATATCTTTTGTTTATACCGTAAAGGGATCGCAAACACAAGCGATAGGAGGCACGAGATCGAGTGCTTATGATGAGATATATCTAGGAGATACGCTCTCTTGACAAAAGCTACAAGATTAGTTAAAGTGGCATAGCGTTTTTGAGATTTATTTCTCTTAGCAAAAATATTGTATATTTTCAATATAACAAATTAAGGGACACAAATGGGAAAATACATAGAACTTACAAATGAAAATTTTGATGCAACAACATCTGAAGGTGTTGCGATGGTAGACTTTTGGGCACCTTGGTGTGGGCCATGTAGAATGATAGCACCTGTTATCGAAGAACTTGCCGAGGATTTCGATGGCAAAGCAAAGATTTGTAAAGTCAACACTGATGAGCAACAAGATATCGCTATCAAATACGGTATCAGATCTATACCTACAATTCTTTTCTTCAAAAATGGAGAGATGGTAGATCAAATGGTGGGCGCAGCTTCAAAAGATACATTTGCTGAAAAACTTAACGCTTTAATCTAAAAACTTACTACAAAAAGGGTCTTTTTAAGACCTTTTTATTCCTTTCTTTACCACTTTTTAGATACAATCCATTTTACAAAAAGCCACATGCATCATACGGATGATAGAGATTAAGGAGATTTGATTATGCTTGAGTGCGCTATAATCGGTGGTGGGCCGGCCGGTCTCAGTGCCGGACTCTATGCTACCCGTGGTGGACTAAAAAATGTTGTCCTCTTTGAAAAAGGAATGCCTGGCGGACAGATAACCGGCAGCAGCGAGATAGAAAACTATCCGGGATTTTTTGATCATACAAAAAGCGGAATGGATTTTATGGATGGTTGGCTAAAGCAGTGCTTTCATTTTGGCCTAAAACATCAGATGGATGAAGTAGTAAGCATACAAAAAGAGGGTGAAATCTTTTTAATTAATATCGCAAACAAAGAACCAATCAAAGCAAAGAGTGTTATAGTATGCACGGGTAGCACTCCTAAAAGAGCTAACATCAAAGGCGAAGATGAATTTTTTGGCAGAGGTGTAAGCAGTTGTGCTACGTGCGATGGATTTTTCTACAAAGATAAAGAAGCGGCAGTTTTAGGTGGTGGGGATACCGCGCTTGAAGAGGCGTACTATCTCTCCAATATATGCTCAAAAGTCTATCTCATACATAGAAGAGAAGGTTTTAGAGCAGCGCCTTCAACCGTACAAAGGATAAAAAAGAAAGAGAATATAGAGCTTATTCTCGATACAATAATTGAAGAGATTAAGGGCGATGCAAGTGGTGTCAATGCTCTCTTGCTCAAAGATACAAAAAGGGAAACAAAAGAGCTTCACGTCCCGGGGCTCTTCGTCTTTATCGGTCACGATGTCAATAACGCTGTTTTATAAAAAAAGATGGTAACTTTATTTGCCAAACAAATGCTTTGGGGCAGATAAAAACTGATCTTCGCATGCATACTTCACTTGAGGGACTCTTTGTCGCAGGTGATATGAGAGAAGATTCGCCGAAGCAAGTCGTATGTGCAGCAAGCGATGGAGCCATAGCAGCACTAGAAGTTATATCATATTTACATGAAAGGTCTTAAATAGATGATTAAAGTAGGGATACTAGGAAGTACCGGCAGAGTTGGTGAGTTACTTATAAAAAATATATCTAAAGATAGTGAACTCAAATTGAATGCAGTGCATGTTTTTGACGAACTCAAACAAGATGTTGCCGGAGAGGTTACCAAAACGAGCAGTATGAAAGTACTTCTTGAAGAGTCAGATGTAGTGATAGATTTTTCAGCTCCGGACGCAACGGCAGAGCTTTGTGAGGAGGCTATCAAGAACCCTACTCCGCTTGTTATCGCAACAACAGGACTGAGTGCGCATCAGCAAAATCTACTCAATGAGGCTGCAGCAGAGATGCCGGTGCTGTACTCAACAAATATGTCGGCAGGTATTGCACTTTTAAAAATGTTGGTTGAAAAGGTTTCTGCAACATTGAAAGATTTTGATATCGAGATCGTTGAACAGCACCATAGATATAAAGTTGATGCACCAAGTGGAACCGCTTTGACACTCGCAGAGTTTGCAGCAAAGGGAAGAGACTTGGATATTGATGCTGTTAGAGTAAGCGGTAGAGATGGGCAGATAGGCGCTAGAAGTAAAGATGAGATAGGTGTCTTAGCGCTCAGAGGCGGTGATGTCGTTGGTCGCCATACGGTAGGCTTCTATAATGATGGTGAATTTATCGAGCTCAACCACACAGCTACGAGTAGAGAGACATTTTCAAAAGGTGCAATCCGTGCTGCAAAATGGCTCATCAAACAAAAAAATGGACTCTACTCAATCAATGATGCCCTAGAGATGTAAAGGATCAATATGTGCGCAATAGTCGGTATTTATGACTCTCCAAATGCTTCTAAAAAAGCTTATTATGCTCTCTTTGCTATGCAGCATCGCGGGCAAGAATCAACAGGCATTAGTAGTGCTGATGGCAAAAAGATAAGTCTCGTCAAAAAAAGAGGACTCGTCACTGAAGTTTTTGATGAGGATGCTTTTGAAAAACTCCAAGGCACCTCTGCTATCGGGCACAATAGATATTCAACCGCAGGCAATGAATCCATACTCGATGCGCAACCTGTTTTTGCACGCTATAAACTCGGGGAAATATCTGTAGCACACAACGGAAACCTTGTTAATAAACTCGAGGTCAGGGAAGCTCTTATCGACAAAGGTGCTATATTTCAAAGTGGAATGGATACAGAAAATATAGTCCATCTCATCGCAAAAAGTCAAGAAGATAAACTTGTTGATCGCATCAAAGATATGCTTCAAAAACTCGAAGGAGCCTACTGTCTTGTTATTCAAAGTCGCTCTAAGATGTTTGTTATGAGAGATCGATTTGGCATCAGACCTTTGAGTCTTGCAAAACTAAAAGACGGAGGCTATATCGTAGCGAGCGAAACATGCGCTTTTGATCTTTTGGATGCCACTTTCATTCGAGATGTGCGACCGGGAGAAATGCTCATATTTGAGCATGGCAAAGAGCCAAAAAGCGAGCAGATATTTGAGAGTGACTATCACCCTTGCGCATTTGAATATATCTATTTTGCAAGACCGGACTCTATCATCGATGGGACAAATGTCTATGAATCGAGACTTAAAACAGGGAAATGTTTAGCAAAAGAGCAACCTGCCGATGTTGATCTTGTTATTCCCGTACCTGATAGTGGGGTGGCCGCTGCTAGAGGTTTTGCTGAAGGGCTTGGCGTTCCTTTTGAGATGGCGATTGTAAGAAATCACTACATCGGCAGAACCTTCATAGAGCCTACACAAGCGATCCGAAATCTTAAAGTCAAACTCAAGCTCTCTCCTATCTCTTCACTCATCAAAGGAAAATCAATCGCTATTGTAGATGACTCTTTAGTGCGAGGGACAACATCGAAACAGATAGTTAAAATGCTCAAAGAGGCAGGAGCAAGAGAGGTTCATATGCGTATAGCTGCTCCTGAGATAAAGTATCCATGTAGATACGGTATCGACACACCTACTCAAGAAGAGCTCATCTCTGCGAAATATTCCCCAAAAGAGATATCTGATTCTATCCATGCTGACTCTCTTGGATTCTTATCAATTGAAGGTCTCAAAAAATCACTCGGTGAACAGAGAAACTATTCACTTGTGAGTTTTGACGGGAACTATTTTGCCGGAGGTAATGCAAAAAGCCCCGGTTGTTCTGATTTGGGCTAGGTGTGTATGAAGCAAGAGGCTCTACCTCAAATGTGACCCGGGATGCTAGAAAACAACGTGTAGATCGCCATCGAATCATCCGTGCGGAGAAGTTGAGCAGTTTTGAACCAATTCTGAGCCAAAACTCCTGTGATGGCTATCA
>JARROQ010000029.1:0-26750 GCA_037383745.1 Sulfurovaceae bacterium | reverse complement strand
ACCGACGATAAAAAGCCATGTACTATTCTCAGCAAAAGAGCTATAAAGAAACATAATATCCTCCATCCCCTTCTTTGGAATATTAGCAGTATACAAAAAATGTTGAGGTATTACAAATCAGCGTATACACTCATAGAAACTATAGGAGCTGAAGAGTCGTCATTGTTATCTAACTTCTATTTTGGAGGCTATTTTTGCTAGAAAAAAAGTACCAAAAACGACAATCAAAAATGCAAAAATGCCGATTTCTTTTAATGGAAATTGGAGCAATGTTAAGTAGGTTTCATGGGATGGTGCAATGATGTAGATGAAATAAAAATAATAAACCAAAGCCTCAATAAATGCTACCGCCACTGTACAGAAAATCAATAAGATAAAAAGAATAAGCAGTTTTTTCTTATTTAATTTATCTTTTACAATTGTTATTGCTGTAACTGGTGCTATCAACATAAAAAACACAAACACCACAGTTGAAATCATCAGTTTAAATTCACCGTCCAAGGGCATTACTGTTATAGAATTGGATAATTCATGATTTGGAAATATTTTTATAATTATTGACCAAATCAAATTTTGCAATGGTACATGAAAAAGAACAATTAGAAGAGAAATAAGAATTATGTAACTTGCGATAAACGCGGATTTTTTCATTTATTCTCCTGTAGTTTGTTATATGTCATCAACATAGAAGATTGCATCAGCATCACCTGACCCCTATTCCTTGCAACGCCGCTATATTTGGACTTTCAAAACTTCCTTTAGCGACCCCTACTCCAAGGGTTTACGGCTTCTATCGGGTACCCACCAAAGTATTATCACAGCTATAAAAGCACTCATAGTCATATATATTGCGGGTATTGTCACTATCCCGGTCATAGCGATCAAGGCTGTAGCGATCATCGGGGTAAGACCGCCAAAGATCCCCAACCCTAAATTATACGCAACAGAATAGCCTGAGAGACGATCTTTTTGCGGAAAAAGTTCAACAAAAAGTGCAGGTGCCGATCCCAGAGGAACGGCTAAAAACATAAATAGCAGGATGTGTGTCGCGATAATAGAAGTGTATGATCCCCCTGATTGAAGCATCCAAAGATAAAGTGGCCATGCGATAATTCCCATGAGCAGCATCGAGAGTGCAATCCACTTTTTTCTTTTCAACCAACGATCTCCCACAATGGCAAACAGAGGCATAGCAGGGATCACGGTTAATGTCATCATCGTATTGATAAGTAAAGCCTTACCGCGAGCTATAAGGTCCTGGGCGACAAGCCACTCAGGCAGATATACAAAAGTAAGATAGTAAATTGTCCCGTAACATGAAGCAAAAGCTAGCGCCAAGAGTGTCTCCTTGCGATTGGTCGTAAAAGCCTGCAAAAGAGGTGATGTATCTTCACGCTGTTTATGATACTCATTGAAACGCTGTGAGTTATGAAGATTATGACGAAGATAAATAGCAGATACGCCGATGATAGCGCCGGCTAAAAAAGGAAGACGCCACGCCCAGTCCTGCAAACTCTGCAAATCAAAAAAATTTGTTACAAAAGCTGCTATACCTACACCGAGCAGCGAACCGGTCATCGAGCCGATATTGACCCAGCTCCCCGTTAACCCTCGCTTACCCTTTGGAGCTGTTTCAACAAGATAGGTAGCTGAAGAAGAGAATTCTCCTCCTACAGAAAGCCCTTGAAACAACCTAACAAGAACCAGCAAGACAGGCGCAAGGAGACCTGCTTGTTCATAGGAAGGAAGCATTCCAAGCAACAGGGTCGGCAGTGCCATCAGGGCAACAGATATCTGCATGGTGCGCGCACGACCGTAACGATCACCAAACCAGCCGAAAACAGCGGCACCAAGAGGACGCATAATAAATCCGGCTGCAAAGATGCCGTAAGTACCGATAAGGGCTGCGGTAGGATCGCCGGGAGGGAAGAAAACGGGGGCAATCACTCCTGCAAGATATCCACCGACGATAAAAAGCCATGTACTATTCTCAGCAAAAGAGCTATAAAGAAACATAATATCCTCCATCCCCTTCTTTGGAATATTAGCAGTATACAAAAAATGTTGAGGTATTACAAATCTGTGTGCATTATGAGGGTGGGTAGAAAAAAGAGTTATCATTATCACCTGACCCCTATTTAGCGGCTTTTTATAATTGGTCTCCTTTGGTTTGTTAGGGTAAGAGTTATTCATTGCACTAATTTTTTTCGTAGAGCATCGGCTTTACGTTTGACACCGATCTTGGGATTGATCTGTAATGCCTTATCAAAAGCAGGAAGAGCTGCTTTATTGTCGTGCAAGTATTCATAAGCCAACCCTTGTATTTTGAATGCAAGAGCTTCCCAACTCTTGTCCTTCTCTGCGCCAAGCGAAAGGGCCAAGGTGCTTGCTTCAATTACATTTTTAGCTAGTTCATCATTGAAATGTGGACGCTTGATGAGCTCTTCAGCGGTTAACAATACTACATCGTATCTATCACAACGCAGTCGCGCCACATCAAATTTCTCTGGATCAATTAAGTTTCCATTGACATCATAGTAGAAAGTACCAATTTGTTTTAAAGCGACGCCGAACTGAGGAATATTTTCATTGAATGTGTAACGGTCAGCCCAACCTGTAATTGGATGTATGGAAAATAAGATTGAGTTTTTTCTACATCAAATGCACTAAGTATATTTCCATCATCCTTAGGAGAGTTTGCTGTCTGACAGACCGCAAAATGGCCATTAGGCGATATAGCACTGTTATATAGATTTGCCTGAAATTTCTTTTTAATAAGTTCATTTCCAGAGGAAGAAAAAACGTAGAAAGTTCCTGAGAGTTCGCTTCCAAAATGCCAGTCTTCGATAGAGAAATTGCCGTTGTCAGCGACGCTGCCTGCATTTGGGCGTTCTATTTTACCTTCTAATACAACCTTGTTTTGAAATATATTGTATAGGATATAGCGCCCATAGCCACTTTCTCGGTAACCACCTCGATGACTCTGTTCGTCACTATCACTCCAACAAATAACCCATTCACCAGAAGGTGAGCGTTCGAATTGACCATAGAAACCCAATGATGGGATATCTACAAAATCATTGTGGAAAGAAGCGGAATGTTTGGACGAATGCTGAGAAGGTTTTCGTGTTACGTCCTTGTTGTTTCTACCAAAGAGAAAATCGAATATTCCCATTTGATCCCCCTAACGTTTAAAATGAGCCGATGAATTGCCCGCAGAGTAATTTATTGACCCCACTGATTTATTATGCTAGCATATCATTTAACTCGTGTGGCTGAACTTTGACAAGTACACTTTATACTAAAATCATCATTTCCTATATTGTTAATTATATCTAACGACGAAATTCCAAATGTACCACCACCGCATGCTAAATGTAAAACTCTCGCTAAAACATGTTCTTTACCATCTAAACAATCTTTTTCAACTTTTGAGCCAAGTTTTTGAAGTTGCTTGTCAATTTCTTGTATATGCTCAGGCGATACCATCTCAGTTTCTCTATAATTTTTCATACGGTTTTTCCTTTTAATTTGTATTTTTGATTGGTCTCCTTTGAGTTGTGAGTCACACCAACATACTTCTCATATCAAGAGTATACAAAAAATGTCGAGGTATTACAAATCTGTGTGCATTGTGAGTGTGGAGATTCAACGCCTGGCCCCTATTCCGTTTCTTCTCCTCTGATTTGTTAACCTTTTTTGCTGACATGCGGTCGCAACCATTTTTCAAATTTATCAATAGCTTCATTGATTTCTGGAGTAAACTTGTCATATTCGGAATCTTCACCACCGTAATACAAAACAGATCTTTCATCAGCTCTTTCTTTCCGCGTAGTAGCCTGATTAAATTCCGGATCTTTTTTTCGTTCAAGCATTTGTTGAATTGCAATTTGAAGCTTTACTCTACAAGATCGAAGTCCGGTTATGACGTCTTGAAACTTTGAACCCCATTCAACCTGTGCGTTCAAGTGATGTTCTTCAAGTTCCTTAAATGCAGCAAGCATAATTTCCCATCGTTTTTCGTAGACATGTGCTGTACCTTCATAGTTATACTCACGCTTTAAGTGTCCATGATGATTGGTCATATCTTCTGGATATTCATATTGATAAATAGCAGGGTTTCTAACATGTTTAAAAGCTTCTCGTACTTTATATACTGACTTCAACACATCTTTTGCTAGCTGATATTCTGCTTTTCCTTTGAGCTCTTTTCTCCATGCGCTTAGTCCTAAATATGCAAATATAGTAGCAGTTACAGCTGATATGCCTACAAGTGAATCTTTTGCAGCAGATATCCAAGGACCAAGTTCTGAAATTTCCAATTATATATCCTTTGAAGGTTAACGTTTGAGTTGAGAAATAGTTTTGCCCACTAGGGTAAACTATTTCTCTCCTAGTACTTGTTAGCTTTTAGCACTGTCTTTTGGTGGCTTTACATTTTTAGGAACAGGTGGTTTTTGTTTTGTAGGAGGTAAACCTTTTGAACTTTCATTTTTAGAGTTTCCTAAATTTTTATTTAATTTATTATTTGGCATGTCATTTCCTTTTTAATTATAGTAATTATTCAAGCTGTCTTGAGTTAATCTTTCTGCTTCTTGAAGATAATTTTTATTATCTGGCAACACTGATGTGATAAAATACTTTCGCATGATTTTAGATTTATTTTTCTTGAGTTCAAATCTTAAGGTATTAATTTCTTCCTCTGTTTTTCGACCATCCGCTATGTAAAACCATTTTTCTTCATATTCTATTGATAGCAACTCCATCTCTTTTAATATTTTACTTATTGATTTTATTCTTGAACTATATGGAAGAAATGATTTAATAGCTGTTATAAATTGGGATAAAACTATTATTGAAGCCCATATAAATTGGTACTCTTTCCATATAACCCAACCTGCTATGCTAGCACTAGAAGCTACAGCCAAGAATGCATTGATAAGTTTATCAATTTTTTCTGTACCCATTAAATATACTTCTAAATATGTTACATGTACTTTTAAATCATATAACTCTTGCCAATATCTTTCTTGATGTTCATTCAATTAATATCCTCCTTTTTTTAAGTTCATAGCTAACGCTTAAAATGACCAAAAAAATGTCACCTATGGGTTTTGGTTGGTCTCCTTTGAGTTGTTGGTCACACCAACATATTTCTCATATCAAGAGTATACAAAAAATATAGAGGTATTACAAATCTGTATGCATTGTGAGAGTGTGGGGAGAAAAAAGAAGGGCTATCACTATCACCTGACACCTATATTTCAAGTCAGAAGTTGAATATACTCCGCTTGACATCCACCAAAAAGAGATACCAAGAAGAATACTGAATATAAGAATGGTTGTTCCAATAGCGATAAAAATATTTTTTATTGTACGTTTTATCCCCATAATATATATTTTTCCTTTTACTAATAATATTGATATGTATTCTAACGTTTAAAATGAGCAATCAAAAAGCCGCCTGCGGGTTTTTGATTGGTCTCCTTTGATTTGTTAGACTATTTAGAAGCCAAATAGTTTCGAATTTCTGCATTTTGTGTAACGTCTAGAATGGTCTGTCCTAATTTATTTTTATGCTTAATGTCTACACCTTTACGCTCGAGAAACTTGAACAGCTCCAAATCTTGAACTCGAAACAGTACTGTGTCGCCTTTATTGTTGAGTGCAAAAATATCGGCACCATAATCTATGAGTAATTTTTTTGACTTGTCTCTAACGGTAAAGATAGGAGTTTCACCTTCATAATCTTTCACGTTGGGATTAGCGCCATGTTGCAACAAAAGCTCAATATTTTTACTTCCATCCTCATATTCATAGTTTTCACAAAATGAGCATCTATCGCCGTGATGCAGTGCAGTTTCTTTGAGAGCATTTTGGAAATTTATGACTTCATCTTTCAATCCATGTTCGAAGAAGTATTTTGTGATTTCATAAGAAGAACAATATGCTCTTTTGTTGTTCAGAACCGTAATATTATTAATTGCCACATTTACGTCAGCACCATTTTCAACCAGTAATTTTGTCATTTCAAAACTTTGTGACCTTAAAAGAGGCGTGACCTTGAAAAGTGAATCTATTTCATTTACATCCATCCCTTGCTCGAGGAGTTTTTGTACTTCGGCAATATTGTTTTTTTCGACGGCGATCAGTAGGGCTGACTTGTTGTGCTGCTTAAGTTTTAGCAACATTGCTTGATTTGTAATCTGTTGATACATATCCTTCGAAACTACAAAAGAAATAGCATTATTAAGAACAAAAACGATTGAAACAATAACTGCAGCTTTTCCAAAAGTGATTTGATTGACTTCTGAAAGCCCAAATACCAACAGCGCACTTGAGTAAAGTGAAAGGACAAAAAATAATAGTAGCATGGAGATGCCAATAGGTTTAAAGACAATTGTAAGAGGGATGAACAGTACAAAAGGAACTAAAGACCATGAATAGATAATAAAAAGCTTTTTAAAACCAATGCTCTTTTTAAACATAGCATTTAGGATATACAAGAAAAAAGTGTAGATCAAGGCAACAACAACGCCAGCGACTATAGCACTAATCGACTGTGTGAAGATTAGCTTTGCATTAATTCCAAAAAGAGCGACAGAATTGAGAATCCCCGCACTATTAAATAAGTAGTTGATAGCCAACCCATATAAGAACAATAATAAGAAAACTGACAACTTGTTGACGTTGTTCGCTGCGTAAGTCATGACTTCTTTTGGTGAAAACCAGACCTTATACCATCCACTGAATTGCGATTTCATTCTGTATATCCTTTTTGTCTAACGTTTAAAATGAGCGATCAAAAAACCACCCGCGGGTTTTTGATTGGTCTCCTATGACTTGCTAGCCACACCAGTATATATTTCAGAGGGAGGGTAACCTTCCGACTCTGCGTAAAACTTATTTCCATTCTTCTCAATCACCAAATAACCTCCTCCCCCATGAGCCATCATACTCTTTGAGGCTTGATCCCATGTCAGTTCTTCCATCCGACCTGTCAAATCGAAAAAAATACAATCATCTTGATCCACAAAGCCGATTTTTTCATGTGCAAACTGTTTGGGAAAAACATCAGAAATACTATGACAAATTTTTCTCATCAATTTTTCGGGCTTTTTTAACGCATCAACAACACATCGTGATTGGTAGTCTTTGAGGACAAAATTTGAAGCAAATCGTTCAATTTTTCCTATTTTACTTATAAGTAGAAAGAAGATGCTTCAAAAATTTCTCTCTATGAGAATACATTGTCTTAACTTCTCCCATAAACATTCTGTTTTCCCAAGTATCAATAAATGGAAATATTAACTTTTTTATTTTGTTGTTAACTTCTAAATCATATTCATAGTCTGGCTTGTGGACCAAAAAATCATGTGAAAATTTATTTCTATAGAGATAAATTTCTCTTAACCCTCCATTCAACAATATCTTAATATGAGATTTTTCATCAAATATATAATTAAAGTATCCATTTAATTCTTTATACTTTTGTTCCCACTTGATTTCATTCTTTTTAAAGCAAGTTTGTAAAACTTCTTCATCAAACATTCCATTAACTATAGACTCAAGAATTGCTTGAACAACAACTAATGATTCAAAATATAAAGCTTGATCAAACAGGAAGTTAACTCGATTAAATGCTTGTTCAAGAGGTTTGTAATCCCAATTCAACTCACTGGGGAATATTTGTATTTGGGAATCTCTTTTACTAACAAAGGGCATTATTGATTTTTGTTCTGTGGAAGTGATGAATTCAATACAACAAATCTTTCCAAGTTGATTTTTGGAAAGAAGTCCAATTGTACTCTGTTTTGCTTGTTGGTTTAATAGCCCTATCAGCCTATTTGTTAAAGATAAAATAAAAATATCAATATAATGTAATATAATATCAAAACTAAAGTACCATTGCGTACGAGGACCTTTACTTCTTCGTTTGAATAAAGCAATTTCTTCCTTCTCTAACTTGTTTAAAAGGTCTAAATTATAATCATCTAAAAACTTCTTTGACCATTTATAAACTTTTTTTATTTCATTTTTATTTATTTCAAACCTTAGAATATTTCCTGTTATATCTACTTGCAGTACTTTATCAAAATAGATATGTTCTTTTAAAAATTCTTCCTCGATAGATTGCAATAATGATATTTTTATTGGTACAGGAATATCTAGTTCCTTATCAGAAAAAATATATTCTTTGATAGAGCTATTTGTTTTTGTTGAATTTAATTTGAATGACCTAGGTAAAAATATATTGATTTTGACTGTTTCAATATCAGGAGTTTGATTATGCTTTCTAACCTCAATAGTCCCTTTGTCAATTTTATCTTTAATTTCTGTCGCAATTAAATTATCTGGAGCATCTACAAACCTTCCTAGATTTGAATTATAGTGGAGTAAAGTTCCTTCTTTATCTTCAATCTTTTCAACCCATTCAAATTTATATTCTGCTGACAAATTATTATCGGACAAATATTGTTTTACTCGTTCGAAAGGAGGATTTCCCTTTGGAATGAAAACATTTAATATATTAAATTGTATAACTTCACCAAATGGATTAAATTTGCATAGAACCTTTTCTCCATTTTCTATTAATGTCATATAATTCATATGGTTTTATATCGGCCTGAAAGTTTGTCAAGACAGGCATTTCCACTAGTGATAAGTCTATTCCATACTTTTTTTCCTTCTACATAATGCCCAAGCTCAATGGAGAGCGAATGAAGTGAACTATTCCATTGGAGCCGATTGTTACGTGCTATGACAATGGCCATGACTTGCTAGCTGACTCTATTACTTGGAGGCCTGATTTAGCAGCTTCAAGCAGGGGTTCTGGTAGCTGGGAAGAAATATCACTTCTCGCTTGAAGATACTCAAGATCTGAACCAAAAAAGCATGTGTTTTCTATAGAGAGTAAATCAAAGATGATTTTGGGCAAAAGCTCATGATCTGTTGGCCGGTCAAAAGTTATTCCCGATATGGAATTTTTGGAACTACCGGATATAGATGCGTAATCACAAACCTCACCAATGCTTGAGACAAACATCAAACCGAAATTACTTTCAACAATTTCACCGTACTTTTCTAGTACCGTATTTATATCTTCAAATCGAATGATTCCAGAGTCTCCATTCTCAAATTTTTGAACAAATACTTGATATCCCATAATCTCCCCCTATAGCATGTAACTATTCATTCAACAAACATTATATATAAGATAGCCTGAAAATCAATAAATAAATTCAATATCTACTAGATTCCTACCTTCGCAGGAATGGCAATCCCTACCAAACCTTTAGTTCATTATACAAACTATCTCGTTCCACAGGCTCAAACCCTGCATTTTTGATAAGCCCAACAAACTCTTCAAGTTTAAGTCCATTGGCACTCGCTGCGCCCGCAGCTGATTGGATCGCTTCGCGCTCTATGGTGCCGTCTAGATCATCACAGCCGTACTCTTGCGCGATGAGTGCTAGGCCTATGGTAGAGGCTGCCCAGTAAGCCTTGATATGGGGGATATTATCGAGCACGATGCGTGAGATCGCATAGGTCTTGAGTATCTCATGTGCGGTGAGGTACTCCTCCACTTTGAGGTAGTTATTCTCTTTTTGATAGACAAGTGGGATAAAGGCATTGAACCCGCCCGTTTTATCTTGAAGCTCACGCAGTCTAAACATATGATCGATACGATGTTCGCGACTCTCCACATGCCCAAAAAGCATCGTAGCATTGCTTTGGCGTCCTCGCTCATGCCACTTTTGGTGGATCTCAAGCCACTGAGCAGAGCTTACTTTGCCTTTACAGAGGTATTCGCGCACCTTCTCATCAAATATCTCCGCACCGCCTCCGGGCATACTATCGACCCCGCTTGCTATCATAAGATCGATCACCTCATCGTAGCTTTTGCCGTAATGTCGCGAGAGGAAATCAACCTCAGCAGCCGTGAGTGCTTTGATATGAAGCGCAGGTAGTGCTACTCTAATCTTGGCAAATCCATCCATATACCAATCAAGCCCGGCATCGGGATTGTGCGCTGAGACGATGTGTACCTCAGTTGCCCCTTTTTCATACGAATTTTTAGCGATGGCGAGCATCTCATCATGCGTCATGGTGTAGGGATTTGGATTTTTACGGTTGGCACTATAGGCACAAAATTTGCAGATATCGGCACAGATATTGGTAGGATTGATATGGCGGTTGATGTTGAAATAGCTCTTTTTACCAAAGCGCTTTTCGCGTATCTTTGTTGCCATAACTCCAAGCTCAAAAAGACTCAGATCATAGAGCTTTAGTGCTGCTTCTTTTGTCAATCTCGTGTTTTGCATGGCGTGGATTATCCTAACTCTCTCTTATTTTTGGTATTATAGCAGTAAAACTTTAGGAGACATATTTGTCACAGACAAAATGGAAGATAGAGGAAATATTAAACGAAAATGTTTCAAGTTTTGAGATAGCACAAAAGCTCAAAAAAGAACTTCGCGAATACTCCTCAAATCTCAAAGCCAATTTTGAACAGACCGGCGGCAAAGACTTTTTAAGCGCACACACCAAGTATATCGATGAGATACTTATGATCATCTATCATGTGACGCTTCGTGAAGCCTTTGGCGTCTATATGCCCATGAAGCACTCTATCCCTATCGGGCTTGTCGCACTTGGTAGCTACGGCAGAGAACAACTCTGCCTCTTTAGTGATATCGATGTGATGATTGTCTATGATGATATAGAGGCATATAACACGAAAGCACTTATCGAGAAGATGCTCTATATCTTGTGGGATACGGGACTCAAGATCGGTCATCGTGTCCATAAAGTAGATGAACTCCTAGAAGCAGCGCAAGAGGATATCACCATCAAGACTGCCATTTTGGAGTCTCGCTATATAGAGGGCTCAAAGATACTCTGGACCAAAACACAAAATGCGATAAATGCCATAAGGCATGATGAGAGCACCCGCTTTATAGAGGCAAAAGTCGAAGAGCGAAGAGCCAAAAGGGAGAAGTTCCCTTTTAGCATGACGCCAAATATCAAAGAGGGAGTCGGTGGCTTTCGAGATGCCAACCTCGTCTTTTGGATCGCTAAAATCATCTACAATGTAGAGAACATAAAGCAAATTCCTGCTGATGTCATCGATGAAAATGAGTATAAAGAGTTTAGGATAGCGTTAGAATTCCTCTTTAGACTGCGCGTTGCACTTCATATCGCAGCCAATAAAAAAGAGGATGTTTTAGGTCTTGAAATCATCCCCGAGACAGCATCTCTGCTTGGCTACAAAAGCACTCCTGCAGAGCATATGAAGTTTGCCAAAAAAACACTCCAAAGCATGGGCATAATCGATCTCTATTGCACGCTTTGGGTCTATGATATGAGCGGGATATCGCTCATCAAGCAGACGAAAGAGCTTCTCTATCTCCCTCAAGAGAAGCATCTCACCTCGATTACATCAATCTTGCAATACCTTATCGCGAAAAGTGACGATGACTTCTATGCCGATATAAGCATAGTCTCGAAACTTGTCAGGATCAAAAAACCCTCTACGCTTTCTAAAAGTGTATTTGAGAGCCTCAAAAAGATCTTCTATAAACCGCATGCTTATGGGGTTATCGAGACGATATATAGAGCAAGACTTTTGAGCTTCTTCTTCCCACCTTTTAAGAAAGTTACCGATCTGCCACAATTTGACGGCTACCATCAATATCCGGTCGACCTACACTCCATCAAATCCATCTGGCATCTTGAAAATATCAAAGATGATTTTATACGATCCCTCTTTGATGCACTCGATAGTGACCACAAAGCACTGCTCAAACTCGCAACACTCCTCCATGATGCAGGCAAAGGCAGATCAAAAGACCATAGCGAAACAGGCACGCTGCTTTTTAGATCATTTGCACTCAAGCTTGGATTTGAAGATGCGCTTATCAAGCTCGGTGAAAAGCTTATATTGCACCACATCCTTATGAGCAAAGTTGCCCAGAGAGAAGACCTGCATAATGAGCGAATTATCCTCGATTTTGCCTCAAAGCTAAAAGATAAACGATCTATCGATATGCTCTATGTGCTCACCTACGCAGATATCAGCGGTGTCGGTGAAGAGCGTTTTACCCCTTTTGTCAATCAACTACTCAACACCCTTTACTACAATGCACTTGAAGCGCTCGAAAACAGAGACCTGCTCGATGAAGCATCGAAAAGAAATAGAAAGATACGAGCACTCAAGAAAAATCGATCTTTCCTTGCACTTGATGCCACTCTGCAAAAAAAGATAGTGCAAATCCCTGCCAATCTTCCTTTTTTACGATACTCCTCTGATGCGATCGTTGAACTTGCTACAAAATCATTTGGCACAAAAGAGTACCGCTACTGGATCAGCAACAAAGACTATCTCTCCATAGAGATCGTAAGAGAGAGACCTATCAACCTCTCTTATCTTCTTGCCAATCTCTCCTATCTTGATGTGGGCAATATGGAGATATCAAAGCTCTTTGATGGGCTTAAATACTTTAAGATAGACTATATCTCAAAGATAGATGCCGAGGATATCGAGCGCGTAGAGCAGATCATCAAGGACTCTTTTGATGCGTCACTCAAAACGCAGATAAAAAAACCGGAGATACACGCCAAAGAGGTGGCCATCAACTTTGAATATTCGCAAAGTTATCTCTCTTTACATATCAATACAAAAAACCAAACAGGACTCATCGCTTATGTTGCAAATATCATAGATGAGTATGGGATGGATATCTCTTCGGCTAAGATACAAACAGATAAAAATAGAGTGCGAGACCTGTTCCTTATCGAAAAGAATGGAAACTTTCGTCATAATATGAAACTGATTCTAAAAAAGTTAACGGAGAATTAAATGTGTGGTATAGTTGGATATGTCGGACCTAAAGAGAAAAAAGAGATACTTTTAGAGGGCTTGAGCGAGCTTGAATATCGTGGATACGATAGTGCCGGCATCGCCGTCATAGAAAATGATAAACTCACAAGTTTCAAAGCAGTTGGCAAACTCAAAAATCTCCAAGAAAAGACAAAAAACTACACAAGCAGTGGATTTGGTGTCAGCATAGGCCATACGAGATGGGCAACGCATGGCAAGCCGACCGAACTGAACGCACAT
This sequence comes from Sulfurovaceae bacterium, assembly GCA_037383745.1. GTDB lineage: Bacteria > Campylobacterota > Campylobacteria > Campylobacterales > Sulfurovaceae > BN30871. Next base: position 13,627 of record JARROQ010000029.1, on the reverse strand, counting down.
CCGCATTTAGGACAATACAGCTTCGTCGTCCATAACGGCATCATCGAGAATTACCAAGAGATCAAACAAGGACTCCAAAAGAACGGCATCAACTTTTTGAGTCAAACAGACACAGAAGTTATCGTCCATCTCTTCGAGCAAAACTACTCCAAAGCTCAAGAAGCATTCTCCTCTTTTGAAGAGACTATCACAACACTTGAGGGTGCATATGCCGTATTGCTTATCAGTGAGGTTGCTCCCGATACTATATTTTTTGCCAAAAACGGCTCGCCACTTTTGATTGGTTTTGATGGTGATGAGATATATTTTGCCTCTTCAGATACGCCTATCATCGGCAAAGCAAAAGAGGTTTACTATCTTGAAGATGGAGAGTACGGTTTCATCAAGGAAGGTAAGGTGACACTCTATAGCAAAGATGGAGAAAAAAGCTTCCAGAAAAAAGCGCTTGCTCTTGATAAAACGCAAGCACAAAAAGACGGCTATAGATTTTTTATGGAAAAAGAGATTTACGAGCAAAGCAGAGTCATGAGTGAAACCATGATGGGGAGACTCAAAGATGAGGGTATCTATTTTGAAGAGATCGATGAGGCATTTTTAGAGGGGATTGACAATATCAAGATATGCGCGTGCGGCACAAGCTACCACTCTGCACTTGCAAGCAGTTATCTCTTTGAACGGCTCGCTAAGATTCCTTGTTCTGTCGAGATCGCTTCTGAATTTCGATATAAAGAGCCGCTTTTGAGTCAAAATACGCTCTTTATCGTCATCAGCCAAAGCGGTGAAACAGCCGATACCCTTGAAGCGCTTAAGATGGCAAAAAAAGGCGGCTTAAAAACTTTAGCAATCTGCAATGTCGATAACTCCTCGATCGTTCGCACAAGTGATAGATCAATCCTCACTCGAGCAGGCATAGAAAAAGGCGTGGCAAGTACAAAAGCATTTGCCACACAAACGATGGTACTTTGGATGCTCTCTCTTTTTATCGGCAAGATCAAAGGAACGACTGATGCTAAGATTGCTAAGAGTGAAAAAGATGCGATGCTCCACATCCCAAAAGCACTCCTTATCCCTGATGGATTGCACGAGAAGATTCATAGACTCTCAAAACGCTACTTGCATGGTCACGGCTTTTTTTACATCGGGCGTGATCTCTTCTATCCGCTAGCTCTTGAGGGTGCACTCAAACTCAAAGAGATCAGTTATCTACACGCGGAAGGGTACCCTGCGGGCGAGATGAAACATGGTCCCATCGCTCTTGCTGATAGTAAGCTTTTTACTATCGCGCTTATGCCTCGTAGCTTACATTATGAAAAAATCAAAAGCAATGTCGAAGAGCTCAGTGCAAGAGATTCAACTATACTTGCTATCTCTCCATGTGCCTTTGATCTCGCAGATGATTTTATATTGACGCGGTATGATTCGCATCCGATGATTGAGTTTTTTGAGATGATGGTCATCACACAACTTTTAGCACTTGAGATATCTATCAGACTCGGTAACGATGTTGATATGCCGAGAAATCTTGCAAAAAGTGTTACCGTAGAATAGCTATGATGGAGTATCCTCCTCTCTTAGAGCAGATATCCAAAAAATTAAAAGTGCATAATGCAAAAGCGATTCTAATAGGTGGCTGTGTGCGAGATCATATCTTGGGGCATCCTACAAAAGATTATGATGTTGAGATGTATGGTATCGCAAATTTTGAGCAGCTTCAAGCTCTTTTGGAAGAGTTTGGAGAGCTCAATGTTGTCGGTAAAAGCTTTGGTGTAGCGAAACTTCAAAAAGATGGTTTTGAGTATGATTTTTCCCTGCCTAGAAAAGAGCGTAAAATAGGCGATAAACATACAGATTTTAGCGTTGAAACTTTTGCCCATCTTACCTATGAAGAGGCGTTTTCAAGAAGAGATTTTACGATCAATGCTATAGGGTATGATATAGAAGCAAAAGAGTATATCGATCCTTTTAACGGACGCCAAGATTTGAGAGAAAAGATACTCAAACATATCGACAAAAGTACCTTTATCGAGGATCCGCTTCGCGTCTATAGAGCCCTGCAGTTTGCAGCGAGATTTGAGCTTACTATCGGCCCGCAGACACAAGAGCTCTGCAAGATGATGGTTGCACAAAATATGCTTGACTCCCTTCCTAAAGAGCGTATCTATGAGGAGTTTAAAAAACTGCTCCTACTTGCTAAAAAACCTTCAATCGGTTTTGAGCTTATGCGCTCTTTTGGTATCTTGAGATATTTCCCTGAACTCGCCGCCATCATCGATACCCCACAAGATCAAAAGTGGCATCCCGAGGGGGATGTATGGCAACACACAATGATGTGCATCGATGAGATGAGTGCACTCAAAACAGGTGTCACTAAAAAAGATGTGATGCTGATGTTTGCTGCACTCTGTCATGATCTCGGCAAAGCTACACATACACAGATAACCAAAGAGAAGATCTCAGCTATCGGGCATGAAGAAGCAGGTGTGCAACCTATGTATGCGCTCCTAGGCAGGCTCACCAACGATAAAGAACTTCCCACATCCATAGAGCCCCTCATCCGATACCATCTCGCGCCTTCGCACTTTTATAAGAACGGTGCAAAAGATAAAGCTATCAAAAAACTTGCAACGAAAGTCTCTATAGAAGATCTACTCACGCTTGCACGCGCTGATTTTTTTGCTAGAACCACCCCTGAAGCATTGAGAAAAGAGTACAAAGCGGGAGATTGGCTGGAGGCAAAAGCAAAAGAGTTGGAAGTTTTAAAAGAGGCGCTCGCGCCGCTCTTACGAGGAAAGGATTTGATTGGTTTAGGGCTGACACCCTCGGAAAGATTTAAGACACTTTTAGAAAAAGCTTATGAAGCACAACTTGAAGGTAAATTTGGCACACACACCCAAGCTATCAAGTGGGCAGAGACAAACCTACTCTAACTCTCCGCTTTTTAAACCTATGAGTTCATTGTAAAGTGCTGCTATCTCATCTTCTTCTATCTCATCCCTGTTAAGTTCTTCAAGGATAGCAAAGCATTCTGAACGCATATCCCGTAACTCTTCGAGATCATCTTGTTGTTCGGGCGATGCACTATCGCTTTTACCAATCTCATCAAAGAGCTCGTCTATAGCTACTTCAAGATCCGGCAAAATCTCATCTTTTAATAGTAATTCTAATTTCTCTTTTTTCATTTCGCCCTCCTTATAATCATATATCTCCATTATATCCTATAGCGTGCCTCGAATGCAATAAAAATATCTTTTTTTGCTATAATAAAAATCAAAAAATAGACAAGGCGGAATAACTATGAAAAGTTTTTTAAGCGTATTAGGTGTTTTAATCATTATTGCTGCTATTCTTATCCTTCCTAGAATCAACAATGTCCCAAAACTTGATGAAGCGGTCAATGCTGCATGGGCGCAAGTAGATAACCAATACAAAAGAAGAGCGGATCTCGTCCCAAATCTTGTTGCAACGGTTAAAGGATATGCTTCGCATGAAAAAGAGGTCTTTACTCAAGTAACTGAAGCGCGAGCAAAAGTGGGGCAGATCACACTTACGCCTGAGATGCTCAATAACCCAAAAGCGCTTGAGATGTTTCAAAATGCGCAAGATTCACTCAGTAGTGCACTCTCAAGATTGCTAGCGGTTTCCGAGAATTATCCTGATCTTAAAGCAAGTCAAAATTTCATCAACCTTCAAGCGCAACTAGAGGGAACAGAAAATAGAATCGCAGTTGCTAGAAAAGACTATATCAAAGCTGTAAAAGATTACAACATAGAGCTTCGTACAATCCCGGGTAAATGGGTGGCAGCACTGCTCTATCCTGAAGCTGAGATCAAGCAGACATTTACAGCAACACCGGCTGAGCAGAAAAATCCTGAAGTGGCGTTTTAATAATAATGCCGCTCTTTAGATACCTCCTTGGCTTTGCACTTTTAGCTTTTACGCTCTTAAGTGCCCAGCCTGCCTTTCCTGAGCTTACATCGCGAGTCGTCGATGAGGCTTCACTCTTCTCTGCAACACAAAAGGCAGAACTTGAGAGCATACTTGAAAATCATGAAAATAACACATCCAATCAGATAGTCGTCGTCACGCTCAAAAGCCTTGATGGGTATGATATAAGAGATTACGGCTTGGAGCTTGGTAGAGCTTGGGGTATCGGTCAAAAAGACAAAAACAACGGTGTGCTTCTCATTATCGCACCCAATGAGCGAAAAGTATCTATCGAGGTCGGCTATGGATTAGAAGGTGCTCTTCCTGATGCTACTGCGAAGAGTATCATCGACCAAGAGATACTCCCCTATTTTAAAGAGGGAGACTATTTTGGTGGTACAAAGCTTGGAGTAGGTGCTATCATAAGTGCTATCAAGGGTGAATATGCCCCTTATGAATTCGCAAGCAGTAGCAAGAGCTTCAAGTTTAGCGATCTCATCGTGCCACTTATCTTTCTATTTGTTTTTATAGCAGGGCCTGTTTTTGGCAAAAAAATTAAGTTTGATAAAAAGAATATCATCCCCGCACTTATCTTTAGTGGATTTGCAGGGATTTTTACATGGGTAATGTTCTCTATCTTGTTGCTGAGTATTGTGCTCAGCATCATCGTTTTTGTTTCTATGCTTTTTACAGACCCGCCAGTCCATGTAAGCGGTGGCGGCGGATCATATAGCGGTTACAGCGGTGGTGGATTTAGCAGTGGTGGTGGATTTAGTGGAGGTGGCGGCAGTTTTGGCGGTGGCGGCGCAAGTGGGAGTTGGTAATGGTAGATAAAAAGATAAAAGCAAATATAGACAAAGCGATAACTGATGTGGAAAAAACAAGCTCGAGCGAACTTGTAGCAGTCATCACGGGCAAGAGCGGTGAATATAGCATCATCTCCATAATGACGGCAAGCATTACAACCCTACTGCTTGCTATTGGCATCCTGTTCTTTTACAATGATATCAGCGCACTTGATCTTGTCGAGATCCAGGTGGTATTTTTTGTTGTCCTCTCAACAGTTCTCAATGTTCCTTATATCCAATATCTCCTTGTGCCAAAAAAATTATTACGCGAACGCGCTTCTGCGAAAGCAAAGGAGAGCTTCTTGATCTTAGGGCTTCACGAAACCTCAAATGATCAAGCCGTTATGCTCTTTGTGAGCAAGTTTGAGCACTATGTCGAGATCGTTGTCGATAGCGGCATCAGCAAAAAACTCTCAGATGATATCTGGCAAAATATCGTCGATAAATTTACTGCCGATGTCAAAGATAGTGAGCTTGGCGAACTATCGAAGGGTAACGAATACAAAAACTCATCATGGTTCGACAAGCTCACCATGAATGAACTTATTTAATTTGGAGAAAATGGATTCCTACCCCTGCCTTCGCGGGAGTGACAGGAGGAATGATGAAAAAGAATAAAGTACGGATTGCCACGAAGCTAAAGCTTCTCGCAATGACAACACGCCGTCACCCTGAACTTGATTCAGGGTCTCTCTAAATATGGATACTGAATCAAGTTCAGCATGACGAGCATTGCACAAAAAGTGCGAAATCGACAAAAAAATAAATACCTATTTTAGATCATATTTAGAAAAATTCCCATATTTTTATTAATTTACTATAATATACTTGACAATTTAATCCTATTTATTATATAGTTTATTAAATAAAAGGAGGGAATGATGAAAATATCACAAGAAGCCAAAGAGAAAACGAAAATTAAAATAATCCAAAGTGCGGTCGATCTTATCACAAAAAACGGGTATAAAAATACCTCTTTGAGAGAGATAGCATCTAATGCCGGCGTTAGTAACCCTACAATCTACAACTACTTTCCGTCAAAAGAAAATCTACTCTATGATTATCTTGAATATAAACACATTCAGGCATTTGAGATCATAACTGCCATTGAAAACTTCAATACGTACACCCTAAGAGAGCAGATACAAACACTCATAGACACCGAGCTTGAACTGTATCTGGAAGATAGAGAGTTTATTCTTGAGATAGCAGATATGGTCTTTGACACATCTTCATTTAATATCAATTCTCTCTATAACACAAATCAACTTTTTATTGAGATAATATCTCAGATGTTAGAAGTTGCTATAGAAGCAAAAGAGATAGAAAGACCTCCGTTCTTTGAGTATATGCCTCATCTTTTTTGGGACTATTTTGTCTCAATCGTTTTTTACTGGACAAAAGATCAAAGCAAATCTTTTGAAAATACGACACAACTCATAGATCACTCGATGTCTTTGGTAGAGTCCATACTTAGCTCCAATATACTCTCTAAAGTATCCAACTTGACACTATTTTTTATAAAAAATCATCTCAAGAGAGGTATGAAAGAATTTACAAAAAAACAACTCAATCTTGAAATCATCAAAAAAGATCTCAAGGGAGTATGAAAATGGAAAAATCATCCAACGCAAAAAGAGCTCTTGTGATCACAAAAGCCGTAACTAAAATCACTTTAGCACACACAAAATCTCTATTGTCACAAAAACTGCTCACAAAACAGCAATCGACGCAACAAAGCTTGAAAGCAGTATTTGATGCCATCACTCAGCTCAAAGGCTTAAGTGTAAAGGTAGCGCAACAAATAGCGATAACCATGCCGTTTCTACCAAAAAACTATCTCGATGAACTTGAAAAAAGTTTTGACTCTATACCACCTATAAACAGAGCTCTCATAAGAAAGATTATAAAAAACAACTTTCAAAAATATCCCGAAGAGCTTTTTGATAGTTTTGATGACACTGCTTACAAGAGTGCAAGCATCGGACAAGTTCACATAGGGGCAATAGGAGATGAAAAAGTAGCTATCAAAGTCCAATACCCGGGCATGAACTCAAATATACAAAATGACATCAAACTACTAAAATTGGCCTTGATGAAAATCACCAAATCAAACAATATTGACCACCTTATAAAAGAGCTTAGCGACAAGCTTGAAGAAGAACTTGATTATACGAAAGAGGCGAAAAATATAGATTTTTTCAGAGAAAACAATCTATCAGAACAGATAATCATACCTAAGGTTTTTGAGGACTATTGTGCACCGAATATACTCGCTTTGTCTTTTGTGGAAGGAGATAGTTTTGCTGCGTTTATCTCTAAAAATCCGGATATAGAATCAAGAAATCACTATGCGCAACTCATCTTTGATAACTTCTTCGCAAATCTTTATAAAAATAAAACAATCCACGCAGACCCCAACCCTGCAAATTTTATCTTTATGGAGGATAATAAACTCGGTATCATCGATTTTGGATGTGTCAAAAAGATCGATAATGATTTTTTAAAACTTTTTACCAAACTCCACATAAGCCTCATCGAAAACAGAGATGATCATTTCATAACAAACATCTATAAAGAGATTGGAATGATAGATGATACACCCCAAGCCATAGAATTTTATACTGAGGTTATAAAACCAATGGAAGATATCTATATCGGTGTTCTAAAAAATGACCGGTATAAATTTACAAATAATTTTACATTTACAAAAAATGGATTTGATACCGCAAGAGATATCAAAGAGAGATACAAAACTACATTTAGCAAGTTTCATCAAGATTATCTTTTTATAGATAGAACACTCCTTGGATACTATAGTCTATTTGAAAAACTAGACTGCACCATCGATACTCAATATGTAAAATCACTGATGCGAGAATATCATGAAAACAACATATGATTATGATTTTCTCATTGTGGGTGGTAGCTTTGCAAGAGAACTCATAAATAGCTGCGCAAGGAGTGACAAATCATGCAAAACAGATTAAATCACTTGGCAATTATCATGGATGGCAATGGGCGATGGGCTCAAAATAGAGGTTTAAGTAGAATTGAAGGGCATAAAAAGGGTGCTGATACAGTAAGAAATATAACTATTTTTTGTAGCCAAAACGACGTTCGATATTTGACATTGTATGCTTTTAGTACAGAAAATTGGAAAAGACCCAAAGAAGAAGTTGATTTTTTGATGAAGCTTTTTTATGTTTATTTAAAACAAGAATTAAAAACATACTTAAAATACAAAATTCGATTTAAAGTGATCGGAAACAAAGAGGGGCTTTCAAAAAAACTTCAAGATACTATTCAATTTGTAGAAGATAGAACCAAACATTTTGAGGGATTGACTCAAGTATTAGCCATAAATTACGGCTCAAGAGATGAAATCATCAGAGCTGTGCAAAAGTTAAATGACAAAGATATAGAAATCAATGAAGAAAATTTCAACAACTGCTTAGATACGGCAGATATGCCGGATGTTGATTTACTTATTAGAACAAGTGGTGAAATAAGACTTTCTAACTATCTTTTATGGCAACTTGCTTATGCGGAAATGCATTTTACCAATACATATTTTCCGGATTTTAATAGTTCTGAACTTGAAGAAATCATTATAGATTTTCAACATAGAAATAGAAGATTTGGAAAAATATAAAAAACTCATCTTACAAAACAAAATGGAGGCACTATAATGAAAACAACAAAAACTCTTACTCTCTTATCAATCATAGCAAGCTTTGTTGCAAGCGTGATCTATATATTTTATACCCAAAGGGGCGTAAATACGGCATATGATGTCATATTTTACATCTTGCTTTTAACGCCTTTATCCTACGGTATAGTGACCAATCAACTAAATAACAGATATACCAAATATACCCTCCCTTTTATCTTCATCTGGCTTGCAAATATATTCATCTATCACAATACACTCGTGACTTATTGGTTGCCGACGATCATCCTTGTAACCATTATCATGCTCTACATTACATCTATGCACTTTGCAAAACATTTTTATCAAGTCTTGCTACCCTATTTTGCAGAGTCACTCAATATCAAAGAGATATATGAGAGATCATTTCCTGATTTTGAGAGCATCTCTTTTGAGAAAAAAAGTCTAACAAAAAATGTAAAATCCATAATCATCTCTATCATTTTTGCAATGATTTTTATCTTTCTATTTTTAGGCGCGGATACAAAGTTCAATATCTTTTTTAGTGACATCTTTACACTAAAATATATAAATTTTAAACAGCTAGCATACTTGTTTGTATCTCTTTTTGCGTTTCTCTCTATCATGCTCTATGGGTTTTCCAATCTGCATCGCTCAAAAGAGACGATAAGCACTCCTGAGTACGAAAAGAGTTCGCTCAATATATTTTTTCTTATGATCAATTTTGTATTTATCGCTTTTTGTATATTTCAAATATATTTTCTCATAGACACCAAAGGTTATCTAGGCGATACAAATCCGGCATACTTTGCGAGAAAAGGGTTTTTCCAATTGGCTTTTATAGTCATTTTGGTCTCCCTTATCATCCTCTTTACATCTTCAAGCGCTAAAAAAAGTGCTTTTCTTAAAAAACTTAGCATCTTACTTGTAGTGCAAACGATTATCATCGCGTTTTCCGCACTCAAAAAGATGCAACTCTACAAATCCCTTATGGGACCCACTGTTCTAAGATACTATGTAGAGTGGTTTGAGTATTTTCTGATAATTGTCCTGATATTGAGTGTTTTATTTATGGTTATGAACTTCAATTATGAAAAATTGATTGATCTCATATTTGCATTTGCCTTGATCTCTTTTAGCATCATAGCATCTACCAATATCGATCACCTTGTTGCAAAAGGTCATATAGAGCTTGCAAAACAAAAAAAGATCTCTCTTGATGCAAAGATGCTCCGCTCACTCTCCATAGATGCCAAAACCTATATAGATAAATCGGAAATAACCTTGCCATGAAAATGCGTGCATCTAAAAAAATTATCATTGCAGTTATCGTTTTTCTTTGTATTATATTGGTTGAAGCTCTGTTTTTAAGGGCAGATGGTTTGTATGGCTTTGCAAAAAATGTTCTTTTTTGTCTCGTTATTGATATCATCTATGTAGTTCGCTTTATCATATTTCCTCTTTATATAGCCGTAGTCTTTAAAGAGATGATCTACCTGTCGATCATCTTATTTTTCTTGCTTTCTATATCAGGTTTCTTTGCTATAAAAAGATTTGCCACCATTACAAAATACTCATTGTCTATCCTCATAATAATGGCAGCATTGATATCAGCATTTTCGGCATACTATGAAGCAACACACTATATACAAAAGGTTGCAACAGAGAAGTATAGCACTCAAGCTGACATCCATATCAATGTGAACTCTGTCATTGGTGCATGGATCAATCCTACAATATTGGGACACAATATCTACAGCCCTTCACATGCTAGCATTAAAATCAAAGGCGAATGGTATCACTGGAGTTTTAAGAAAAAAGATTTTGTAAGAGATTAGAGATAAAGGAGTATGGTGATGAGCTGGAAAGACAACAATCAAGAAAAAACAGACAAAAGTCCAAAAAACTTTTCCTATCTTATCCGCTTCGCTATAGTATATAGCATTTTATTTGCTTCGTTATTCTTTGCATGCACCAATATAAAAACTGAATATAGTTTTATTATTTTATTACTAGCATATTTTGCTCCCCCCATTATAGCCGCTTTATATATTGCTATAAAATTTGCAAAAGATCATAAACGCTTTTTAGATAAAGAGGAACACACTTTCTTCTCCCTGTTTATCTTCTATATATCCCGACTTTATGGCTTGCATACCATGAGCCAGTTGTAAAAACAGCAAGAGAAGTGCTAACTGCATTACGTAGACTCACGCCGGCATTTATCTTTAGGAAAATAAGATTCTTCTTCTTTGGTACAACCATAAGAAACATATTTACTGCTTTTTTTATGCTTCTTGCTCTCTATCTGGCCTACAATATAAAAACCATTCCAAACTATGCAACAAAAAGAGGCTATGAGATTGTTTGGAGAGATGATTATGAAAAGTACAATCAAGGCTATTGTTTGGTTGAAGATAGGATATTAGATGAGGAAGAGATTTATACCAGAGGATTAAGGCAGTATCTTGATAAAAATAAGATAGCTATAGAGAAATCACTTGATGGTGTTTGTGGGTTGTTTGATTCTATTGCACATTGCGATTATGAAGATCAAGCTATATCGGTAGATTATTATGCACTTGATAAGATCACCTCTCTAAATTGGTATGAATTGATACATTCAAGACCGGGCGCTGAAAATGAAGAAAAAGGGCATAGAGAGTTCTTCTTTGATGAGCTCAATGCCACTCAAGTTGATCCAAAAAAATATCTTACTGTCGATATGCGATCTATGATAGCAGGATTTTCTAGACCTATAATAATGTATACCGGAGGAAGGAGATATCGATTGATGCCAGATAAAGCTTTTATACTCAATAGAGATCAAGGATATATATTTTCAATTATATACATATTTATATCTGAAACTTCAAAATTTGATAATTATGATAAAGAGAGCTATTACTATTCGCTTCAAGAAAAAATAGGTAACGGTTCTTTCAGGATTGATAACTGCGGTAATGTAGGACTTAGTATCGAAAAATCAGTTGAGTCCTCAGTAGATTTTACAAGAAATGGCGGCTAAGGTAATTATTCTATTTGTGGCATGGGCAATTATATGGATTGTTTTATTTGAACTGGGTTTTTGTTTTAAAGAATACAAATTTCTAACCCCGCAAGACCTAAAAGAAAGAGGTTATCACATCGGTTTAGAGAAATCTATGGTGTCTTCTGCAAATACGAATAAAGATGCTCCGATTTTAACTTTTGAAATGGTGGAAAAGTATCGCAAAAAACACCCCGATTCTTATCGTCTTGAATATACTGATGATAAAATGGGGACTTTTGAAGATTACATGCGGTATTTTTATCCTCCTGACGTAGCAATACAAAATGCGAAAGATAAAAATTTGACTCAAATAATTGTTGGTGTGCAGTGGGGGAGAGTTCTCCTCTCATGTGGAGAGGGAGGAAGCAGTCTGCTGGTAGGTGGTGATGAACTTATTTATTTTGAGGATTTGAGAGATAATAACAGTGAGTCATATAGAGAAATTATTAAAGAGAAATTAGAAGAAAAATAATGCCAATAAAAACTCTATTACTAAGAAGCATAATTAGCTTATTTGTTCTAATAAGTCTTGCTATTGGAAGTTTACTTGTATGGCAATATATTTCGATAAACAAAGAGATGGATATTTTTACAAAAAGAATTGTCAATAAAGCTATGGACAGGATAATCCAATACGATAAAAATGCGAGAAGATTTTATATGCTTCAAGATGGTAAAACAGAAGTACAAATAGAAAAAACACTGCAAAAACTTCAAAGCAAATATGACTATGAAAGAGAGAAGATGTGGAGGTACTGTAATAGTGGAGATGAGCGGTGCCACCTTCATACAGATTATCATGAGTTGCTCTTTCCAATCGCATATATTGTTCTTAATTACGAATTTGATACAGACAGTAAAGAGTTTTTTAATCAATATTTCATTAGTAGGTATCTAGACAATAAACATGATCCTTTTCTTGTAAAAATAGAAGGAATAGATCATCTAAAATATAACAATCTAGAGCAACCATTTAAAGAATATGGGGATTATCATATTGATGGTGGAATAGAGTTTGAAACCATTAGAAAGCTTCATAGCGATGAAGTAAAAAATTACTATATTATGCAAGAAGGATGCTGGAAATGAAATACATATCAACTCATTAAACATGATAAAAAGATGAGAAAGGCATTATTGCTGCATGAGGGTAAAAGTGAAATTGAAACAGGGCGATATATCGCATCATTAGAGCATGAGTATATGCGAGAATATGAAAAGTTTTTAAGGTATTGTGATCGCTCTTCGGATCAATGTAAGATTAAAACAACCGTACAATACAAAGACACTTTTTTAAAAGAGTACTCCATACCAAACAATGTTGAATCAATTATTCAATATAAATTTGACGATGAAAGCAAAAAGTTTTTTAATTCTATCAGATATGTTGGAAATATAAATATTGGAAATCAAAAAATATGGAATGATGAAAGCATACCTATATTTTTAAACAGTAAACCCAATAAACAATTAAACAATTGGAAAGTTGTTGGCTATGTTTTTTCTTCTACCGGTCCATATATTTGTGATTGTCTCCGCTGTGATTATCTACGCAAACGATGGTTTATGTATAAAAAGTTAGATAAAAAAATAGCAGAGAATAAAACAATAAAAGTTAATAATTTTGTTATAGAAAAAAACCAGATAACCAAGAGATAAAAAATTACTATATTAAAAATAAATGAGCATGAGAATAAAACACTAAAGAGTAATAATCCCTTCAAAATATTTTATAATTTTACTGGATTCCTCTCTCTGTAGAAGTGATAAAAAGAAGAAAAAGTACGGATTGCCACGAAGCTAAAGCTTCTCACAATGACAACATTCCGTCACCCTGAATTTGATTCAGGGTCTATAATTTAGATGCTGAATCAAGTTCAGGGTGACAAGCATTGTATGAAAAGTGTGAAGGCTACAGAGATCATCACTCTAGTGTGTACTACAAGCACTTACGCCCGGAGGAGTTGTCGGTTGGATAGCACTATTATCAGCTCTTCCCTCTTTGTTGACTTCATCTATAAAGTTGAGAAGCTGAGAAGCTGCCTCTTGGTATCGTTTTGCACTCTCGCTTGAGGGTTGATTATAGACAACCGGTGCACCCGTATCGCCACCTATTCTGATAGCCGGCTC
>JARROQ010000028.1:0-16776 GCA_037383745.1 Sulfurovaceae bacterium | reverse complement strand
TAAAATATACTTGATGCTATGTTAATGCTATGCAAGCACTTCATAATGATAATGCATAAATATATTAAGGAGGAATGCATGGGGAAAATAAAACTTAGTTTAGCTACGGCTATTTTACTTAGTGGGGTGTCTTTGACGGCAGATTCACTTGGTGAAGCTTTTGAGAATGGGAAATTCTCAGGTCAAGCGAGGTTCTTCTATATAGATAGAACTTATAGCGGTACTGTAGAAAATAATAGAAATTCACTTGCTGCGGGGGGCTATCTCAAATATGAGAGCGCACCTTTTTATAATTTATCGGTCGGTACGGCTCTCTACTCAACAAATTTGGTAGATATCCACGATGGTGATCCAAGAACAAGTGCGAGTTATGATCCTTCTCTCTTTGGAGGTGATTTTGACTCTTATGCATATGTAGGGGAGCTATATCTCAACTATGCTATCGGAAATACAAATATAAAATTAGGTCGCCAAAAACTTGATACACCTTTAGCAGGAAGTGATGATGCAAGAATGCTACCAAACCTTTTTGAGGCACTCGTTGTGAGCAACACGGATATCCCGGATACTACGCTCATCGCAGCGCATGTAACAAAAGAGGCAGTAGGAACTTTTGGGAATGTATACTCTGAGGGAGCTTTGAGTCTTCAAAGCGGTTACGGACTTGGGTTCAAAGAGGCTACAAGCGGAAACTTTAGAGATATGGGTGTTGTTGCGCTTGGTGCAGGAACAGATACAGACGGTGTGAGTGCCGTTGCCGCTATTTATAGTGGAGTTGAGGGGCTGAAGCTTCAAGCATGGGATTACTATGCGCATGATATCCTCAATGCACTTTACTTGCAAGCTGATTACAGCATCAAGATAAATGATAGCGTAGGTATCAAGGGGGCTTTGCAATATATCAATGAGAGTGATATCGGCGATAAACTTGCAGGTGATGTTGATAGTAACTATTGGGCTGCTAAGATAGGCGCTAATTATGGTGCTTTGAGTGGTTATGTTGCATATTCACAAACAGACTCAAGTAGTGGTACTATGAATGGCGGTATAATAACCCCATGGGGCGGAATGCCGGCATTTACCCAGGGCATGGTTACGAGACATCAATTTTTCTCAGATACTGATGCTTTGAAAGTAGCAGTAGGATATGATTTTGATAGTTTAGGCGTGCCACTCAAAGCAACGCTCTACCATACAGAGTTTGATGTAGGAGCGAGCAATACCTATCAACCGGGCACTGCTTGGACGGCAAAAGAGGACGGGTTTGATCTTATCTATCAAGCAAGAAGTGATTTGCAGCTTAGATTTAGAGGAAACTTCCCGAGTGATTTTGCTCCCGGGCTTGATTGGAACGAGTATAGATTTATCGTCAATTACAACTTTTAAAGGATAAAAGATGAAACAAGAGATCGTAAAACAGATTCAAGAGAATCCAAAATATCAAGAGCTCGTAAGCAAAAGAAGTAAATTTGCTTGGACTCTTTCTATAGCTATGTTAGTTATCTATTATGCCTTTATTTTGGTAATAGCATTTGATCCATCGCTTCTAGGCATCAAGATGGGTGATGGGGTGATGACTATCGGTATTCCTATCGGCGTATTTATTATAGTTTTTGCATTTGTGTTGACGGGTATCTATGTCAGAAGAGCAAACGGAGAGTTCGATGAGCTAAGCCGTGAAATCAAAGAATCGGTGAAGGGATAATTATGAAGAAGATTATATTTGCATTTTTAGCTTTGGGTGTAGTAGCATTTGCTGCAGGTGCACTTGAAGGTGAGATTGAAAAACAACCGTTAAATATCTCTGCTATTATCATGTTCTTGGTTTTTGTGAGTGGTACGCTTGGTATCACCTATTGGGCTGCGAAAAGAACAAAAACAGCAAAAGATTTTTACACCGCAGGCGGGGGCATCACAGGACTTCAAAATGGGCTCGCAATTGCCGGTGATTATATGTCTGCAGCGTCGTTTCTTGGTATCTCCGGACTTGTGTATGCAGCAGGTTATGATGGGCTTATCTATTCTATTGGATTTTTGGTCGGTTGGCCGGTAATCCTCTTTTTAGTATCTGAGAGACTAAGAAATCTTGGAAAATATACATTTGCCGATGTGGCTGCGTATAGATTGAAGCAAGGTCCTATCAGAACACTTGCCGCATTTGGTTCGATCGCAACTGTTATACTCTATCTCATCGCGCAGATGGTTGGTTCAGGAAAGCTTATTCAGCTCCTTTTTGGACTTCCATACTCTTGGGCTGTTGTGTTAGTTGGTGCGCTTATGGTGCTTTATGTTACTTTTGGTGGTATGCTTGCAACGACTTGGGTACAGATCATCAAAGCTGTATTGCTCCTTTCAGGCGCTACATTTATGGCACTTGCCGTTATGTTGCAGTTTGGTTTCTCTCCGGAAGCTCTTTTTGCCAAAGCTGTTGAAGTACATGCTAATGGAGAAGCGATCATGGCTCCGGGCGGTTTGGTGAGTGATCCTGTCTCGGCTATTTCACTTGGTATAGCACTTATGTTTGGAACAGCGGGACTTCCGCATATATTGATGAGATTCTTTACGGTTGCTGATGCAAAAGAGGCGAGAAAATCTGTCTTCTTTGCAACAGGTTTTATAGGGTATTTCTATATCCTTACCTTTATCATCGGTTTTGGTGCGATTGTTATGGTGTTGAACCATCCTGAATATCTCGATCTTGCTAAACAGGCTATCGAAGGTGGCTCACCGATACTTGGCGGCAATAATATGGCAGCGATTCACCTTTCACATGCTGTTGGTGGAAACTTCTTCTTAGGATTTATCTCTGCTGTGGCTTTTGCAACGATCTTAGCAGTTGTTTCGGGACTTACGCTTGCAGGTGCTTCGGCTATCTCACATGACCTTTATGCAAGTGTATTTATGAAAGGAAAGATTGATGAGCAGCGCGAGATGAAAGTCTCAAAGATAGCAACTCTTTTGCTTGGAATCATCGCGATTATCCTTGGAATTGCATTTGAGAAACAAAATATCGCATTTATGGTTGGTCTCGCTTTTGCTATCGCAGCAAGTGCAAACTTTCCTATCCTTTTTCTTTCAATGTTTTGGAAAAAACTTACGACAAGAGGTGCGGTTATCGGTGGAGCACTTGGTCTATTAACAGCAGTCGTATTGGTTGTTTTGGGACCAATCGTTTGGGGTCAAATCATCAATGGAGACGCAGCCGCTGCGATATTCCCATATAAATATCCGGCACTCTTCTCAGTAACGGTAGCATTTATCGGTATTTGGTTCTTCTCTGTAACAGACAAGAGCGATGATGCCAAAAAAGAGATTGAGGCATTTGATGCACAAGATGTACGATCACAAACAGGGATCGGAGCAGAGGGTGCAGTTTCACACTAAAAAAGTGTCGCTTTTGCGACACTTAAAAGAGGGAAAAATTATTGACTGAATTATTGAAAAATCTTCATCCACACCCACCATTTTCTTTGGTGGATGAAAAAGCTTTTATACTTCTTGAACATAGTATGCAGATCGCTTATTATCCTGATGATACGGTACTTATCGATCAAGGAGGAGTGTGCGATAGGGTCTATATTGTCATCAAGGGTGCTGTGGAGTCTTTTCGAGATGAAGAGGTGGTCAATATCTATCATGAAAACGATATCTTCGGAGGCGAAGAGATACTTAAAGAGCAGCCTTCAAAAGAGAGATACCTCGTAACTCAAGAGCTTATATGTTATGAACTGGAAAAAGAACCATTTTTACAACTTTGTGAAAATTATCCCTCATTCAAAGAGTATTTTTTCTCATCAATCATCCAAAAGATAGAACTTATCAAGCAGAAAAAAGAGTTTGCCTCTATGAGTGATATCATGCTTGCGCGTGTTGAGCGTAGCATCTTGCATAAGCCTTGTGTCGTTACACATGATATGCCTATCAAAGAAGCTCTACGGATCATGCAAGATCAGGGAGTCAACTCTCTTTTGGTGAAAAATATAAAAGGGTATGGGATCGTCACAGATGCGGATCTTCGCTATTTCATTCTCAATGAGGAGAGAAAAAACCTCAAAGTAATATCTGATATCCAGAGTTATCCTATCTTGAGTTTACGTGAGGGAGCCTATCTCTTTAGTGCACTTCTTTTTATGACAAAAAATTCAATCAAACATATGCCGATATTGGATGATGAGGAGAATATACTCGGTAGTTTAGAGCTCATCGATATCATGAGTTTTTTCTCAAATCAGTCCTATCTTCTCAGCACGCAGATAGATAAAGCGAGCAGTATCGAAGAGGTTGTTGATGCGGCAAGTAGGCTTGATATCATGATAAGTTCTCTCTATACCAAGGGTGTTAAGAGTAGATATATCGCTAAACTTGTTAATGAGATTAACACAAAGATGTACAATAAGCTCTTTATGCTCATCTTTCCCGAATCATGGAGAGGCAAGATGGCTCTTTTACTTTTGGGAAGTGAAGCACGAGCTGAGCAGATACTCAGAACAGATCAGGACAATGCTATCATCTTTGAAGATGGATTTGAGCCCAAAGATGCCGAAAAGTATTGTGATATCTTCTACGATACGCTAGAGAAGATAGGTTACCCGAGATGTGCGGGCAATATCATGCTTACAAATCCTAAATGGAGACAGAGTTTAAACGGATACAAACACGCAATCAATGAGTGGATAGACAATCCTATTCAAAAAAATCTCATAGATATGGCAACACTCTTTGATTCGCGTGTTATTGCCGGCAGAGAAGATCTCCATGGAATGCTTATAGACTATATGTTTGAATCAACGGCAAATAGTGCAAATATCATAAGACATTTTGCAAAACCGATTGAGAGTTTTGAGTCGGCACTTGGACTCTTTTCGCAGTTTGTAACGGCAACAGGAGAGCATAAAAATGAGATAGATATCAAAAAGACGGCTCTCTTTTTGATAGTGCATGGAGCAAGAGTATTAGCCTTGGAAAACAGTATCAGGACGACAAATACTTACGACAGGATAAAAGAGCTCAATAATCTTGGCTTTTTAAATCGCGAGGATAGTAGGGATATACTTCAAGCACTTATCGCTATCAATACGCTGAGACTAGGGGCTCAGCTTAAGAAAAAAGAGAATGGTGAGCCCATAGACAACTATGTTTCCATAGAAAATATGGGCAAAATGGATAAAGACATGCTCAAAGATGCACTCAAAACAGCTGAAAAATTTAAGCAGATAGTGAGTTATCATTTTAAGCTCTCATCTTTAGGGTGATACAATGTTGGACACATTTTTTAGAAGACAAAATGAAAAGTCTTTAAAAGATGAGAGATTTGCCTCTCTTTTTGATAAAAATGTTCCTGAAGATGAATGTGTTGTTTTCGATACAGAGACGACCGGACTGGATAAAAGGAGAGATTCTATCATCTCTATAGGTGCCGTTAAGGTAAAACAAAATAAAATTTTAAGCAACGAAGCGCTTAATATCTTAATCAAGCAAGATTGTTTGATAAACAAAGAGAGTATAAAGATTCACATGATACGAAATTGTGATCTAGAAGAGGCTGTTGATATCAAAGAGGCGATGGAGGAATTTTTGTTTTTTATTGGCAACAGAACACTTGTCGGATACTATCTTGAATTTGATGTTGCGATGATAGATAAGTATATAAAACCTCTTTTTGGGATCAAGCTCCCAAATAAGCAGGTTGAGGTCTCTGCAATGTACTATGATAAGAAGATAAAATTCATTCCCCAAGGCAATATTGACCTAAGATTTGATACGATACTAAAAAATCTTTGTCTACCAAAACTCAATTCGCATGACGCACTCAATGATGCGATAATGACAGCTATGATGTATTTGAAGTTAAAAAATA
Source organism: Sulfurovaceae bacterium (assembly GCA_037383745.1). Classification (GTDB taxonomy): domain Bacteria; phylum Campylobacterota; class Campylobacteria; order Campylobacterales; family Sulfurovaceae; genus BN30871. The sequence continues at coordinate 10,919 of JARROQ010000028.1, read as the reverse complement.
TAGAAAAAATTAAATAACAAAGAAGGAGAAAGTATGTTAAAAGAAGTGTATTACCCAAGTGAAAAGCTATCAAAAAATGCAACTATTAAAAGCATGGATGAGTATCGCGCACTTGCCGAGGAGGCGAGCAAAGATTATGAGGGTTTTTGGGCTAAATATGCAAAGGAGAAGATAGATTGGTTTGCACCTTTTACAAGAGTGCTCAATGAAGATAACGCTCCGTTTTATAAGTGGTTTGAGGGTGGAAAACTCAATGTCGCACATCAATGTGTCGGTAGACATTTAGCCACAAAGAAAAACAAAGCTGCTATTATCTTTGAAGGTGATAACGGGGATCAAAAAATCCTTACCTATAGAGAGCTTTGGTATGAGATTAATAAAGTGGCAAATATGTTCAAAAACCAATTTGGCATTAAAAAAGGTGATAGAGTTGTTCTTTATATGCCGATGATTCCTGAAGCAGCGATCAGTATGCTCGCTTGTGCAAAAATCGGTGCTATCCACTCTGTTGTTTTTGGTGGATTTAGTGCTGAAGCATTAAGAGACAGAATCATTGATGCTGAAGCAAAACTTGTTATAACAGCCGATGGCGCATTTAGAAAGGGTAATCCTTACATGCTCAAACCTGTTGTCGATAAAGCTCTTGAGCATGGTTGTGAGTGTGTCAAAGCTGTTTGTGTTGTAGAGAGAAACGGCGAAGATATCCAGTGGGTTGCAGGCCGTGATTATGCCTATAATGAACTTGTTAAAAACGAGTCAAATATTTGTGAAAATGAGATTATGGAAAGTGAAGATCCACTCTTTTTGCTTTATACAAGTGGAAGTACCGGAAAACCTAAAGGTGTGCAGCACTCAACAGCCGGATATATCCTATGGGCGCAGATGACTATGGAGTGGGTTTTTGATATCAAAGATAACGATACCTATTGGTGTACTGCCGATGTTGGTTGGATTACAGGGCATACCTATATAGTCTATGGACCACTCGCAGCAGGTGCTACAACAGTTATGTTTGAGGGTGTGCCGACCTTCCCTGATGCAGGAAGATGCTGGAGAATGGTAGAGGAGTATCAGATCAACCAATTCTATACAGCACCGACAGCTATCAGATTGCTCCATAAAATGGGAGCTGATGAGCCTAAAAAATATGACCTCTCTTCATTGCGAATTCTTGGTACGGTGGGCGAGCCTATCGATCCACCTGCGTGGAAATGGTACTATGAGGAGATAGGAGGAGGTCAATGCTCAATCGTTGATACCTATTGGCAGACAGAAACAGGGGGACATATGATCTCTCCACTTCCGGGGGCCACACCTATCAAGCCGGCGTGTGCTACATTCCCACTTCCGGGTATTATCGCTGAAGTGATAGATGAAGAGGGTCATCCTACCCCTATAGGCGAAAAAGGCTTTATGTGTATCACAAAGCCTTGGCCAAGCATGATACGAACGATTTGGGGCGATCCTGATAGATTTGTCAAGTCATATTTTGGGGATTGTAAAAAAGATGGAAAACCTGTCTATTTTACGGGTGACGGTGCCATGATAGACGAAGAGGGTTATGTCACTATTACCGGCAGAACAGATGATGTTATCAATGTTTCAGGGCACAGAATGGGAACAGCTGAAGTTGAAGCTGCCGTGAAAAAACATAACCATGTTGCCGCCGTTGCGGTTGTCGGAAAGCCACACCCTATAAAAGGTGAGGGTATCTTTGCCTATATCGTTTTAAAAGAGACAATCAAAGACACAACAACAGAAGAGATGGATATAGCGCAAGATATCAATAAAATCATCAAAGAAGAGATTGGTGCTATCGCAGTTTGCGACTCTATAGTCGTCGTACCTGACCTACCAAAAACAAGATCAGGTAAGATCATGAGAAGAATTCTTCGCTCTATCGCCAAAGGTGAGCCTATCACGCAAGATACATCGACACTTGAAGATCCAAGTATCGTGAAAAAAATAGAAGATATCGTAAACTCTGACGATATCTAATGAGTGTTAGAGCGTCTGCTCTAACATCTCTTTTATCTTCTTTAAATCTTCCAAAACATCTTTTTTATATGAGGGATTTTTAAGTAAAAAACTCGGATGATATGTAGGTATGATGGTGTAGTTATTTCTCTGTATCAAAGCACCTCTAATCTGCTCTAGAGCAGTATCATCGCCACTAAGGTTTTGATAGGCTTTCTCGCCTAGCGTGACGATAATTTTTGGCTTTATAAGCTCTATCTGCTTTAAAACATAGGGATGGCACGCGTGGATATCTATCGGGCTAATCTTTTTGCCGCCATATGGTTTGCATTTGACAAGGTTCGTGACATAGACATCTTTTGTTTGCAGTTTTAATACTTTTATGATCATATCACTGAGCATCTCTCCTGATCTTCCTAAAAAGAATTTACCCTCATTATCTTCACTAGAGCTTGGAGCATCACCGATAAACATAATCTTTGCTTTTTTGTCTCCTGTGCCAAAGAGAACAGACTTTCTCGTCTTACTTAGCTCACACAGCATGCATTTTTTAGCCTGTTTTTCGAGGTTTTCTATGTTACTAGGAAGTATGACATTGTGCTCTGTTGCGTCTGATATTGCGATATTGTCCATATATCTATATCCCAATATTCTCATGAGGTAAAGTTGTTTAAGGAGGAGAGCGTTTTTTAGATTTTTCATAGTAAAATTATATCCTAAGCTATCTTTATAAGGAGGATTTGCTACCATAATATAAAGGAGTTTTTTTGCATTGTATATTGTGTGGTAGTACCTCTACAGCATGGATGCTCTCAAACAGATTTTACCATTGTGATATATGTGATTGCATCATGAAACCCAAGAGCAGTTTTCTTACAAAAAATGAGGAAAAAGGGCGCTATGATTTGCATAAAAATGATGCAAATGAGTGTGGATATAGGGCGTTTGTCTCTCCTGTTGTTGAGCGCATAAAAAAAGAGCAATCTTGTGATGCAAAAGGGCTTGATTTTGGCTCAGGCAGGGACTCTGCAGTGGTTACACAGCTCCAAGAGGTTGGATATGATATTAAATCATATGACCCCTATTATTTTCCTGATGAAGAGGTTTTAAAGAGAAGATATGACTACATATCTTGCACGGAGGTTATAGAGCATTTTTATAGACCTCAAAAAGAGTTTCAGAGGTTAAAAGATATGCTTCAAGAGGATGGGGCACTCTACATCATGACAGAGATATATAGTGAGGATAACGACTTTAAAAATTGGTACTACAAAGAGGATCCAACGCATGTTATCTTCTATACTAAGAAGAGTTTTGAGTGGATCAAAGAGCATTATGGCTTTAAAAGCCTAGAGATAAACGGGAGAGTCATAAAATTGGCGCTCTAAAGCATAATCTCTCTACTGCACTTTTGCTCTGAGTTCCTTGAGAAGTTTTCTCTCGGCAATGTTAAAGAGTGAGGGCATCGCATCAACAACACGTATCGGGACTTTTTGCATGGCAAGAAGTTTGGGAAGTAGGTGTGATTCATCTAGCGGAAGTTCAAAAAGATCGGTGAGCTTCTCTCCTGCATAGTTTACAGAGATAGTACAGCGGATAACCCCATCTTTTGTATCTGTCTCTCGCGTCATTTCAGCAATATCAGCATCTCTATAGCGTCCATACTTCTTGACAATCTCTTTTTCATAGTAATAACGAATACTGGAAATATTCATATAGAGAAACACGATAGATATGAGTGTTAACATTGCTATAAAAAAAGTGATGACAATAATTTCAAAGAGATTCAAACCGTCATTTGCATAAAAGAGAAAGTAAATTCCGCCACAGCTGACTAAAAGGAGTATAAAGTTAAAGATAAGAAGTGCAAGGTGTTTTTTGAGTGCTGCAATAAAAAAACCAATCTTCGTACCGGCAGTGATATGAAACATCGACAGTTCCTTTATGACTATAGATAGCGAGATGCTTAGAACTCGAAATCTCCCTCTTCACCCTTGTTCATACTCTCGTACACAGCCTTGACGAACTCATCTCTGATGGTGCACTCTAAAATCTTGTCACAATCCATGCAACTCTTGAGTGATTTTTCACTTTGGCAGGCTTTGAGCTCTTGTGTCTTAAGCTCTAGCGCTTCAATCCAGCGGTCTTTAGTCTCCATCTTAGACTCCATACGCACTCTTAAGCGCCTCTATCTCGCTTTTTGAGCCGAAGAAGCATGGGGTTGTATCGTGGATATGATCCGGTTTGAGCGTTAAGAGTCGCTCCCCCTTATCATTGATAGCCGCGCCACCGGCTTTTTCATAGATGAGTGCAAAAGGAAGCACCTCGAAGAGTTGTCTAAGTTTCCCTTTTGGTTTATCATCTGTACCGGGATAGCTAAAGAGCCCTCCGCCCTTGAGAAGGATTTGATGTAAATCAGGCACCATACCACCTGAGTATCTAAGTCTATAGCCCTCGGCAAAAAGTGAGTCTATGAAGCTCTTATGTGTGTGTGACCAGTATTGTTGCGTACCGCCGGGAGCACAGAGCTTACCCTTGGTTTGAAGTTCAATGGATGCAATCTTTTTAAAGTCATCTCCCATAAGTCTAAAAAGAGTAGGGCGAGCATCTTCAAGTGTAGCGATGCTCATCTCCACTCTTGGACCATAGACGACATAGACAGAGGCGACGAGACTTTTTCCATCCAAGCCATCTTTGTAGATACCAAAGATGCTCCCCACGGAGAGATTGACGTCAACGAGGCTTGAGCCGTCGAGTGGATCATAGCAGACACTATAGATACCGTCCTTATGAAGCTCTAAAATTCCCTCTTTTTCTTCACTAATGATATTTTTAATCACGCCAACACTTTTAAAGCGTTCTTCGATGATCAAATCGCTCTTCACATCAAGCTTAAGCTGATCCTCTCCTGATGCGTTTGCACTTTTAGCGAAACCAAGGTCTTCATTTTTTATCGCAGTGTCTATCGCTTTTGCACACTCTTTGATAGCTTCAAATATACTCTGCATCATATCTCCTTCGCATTTTTTTCTATCCATCTTATAATCATATCGACATCATTTAGATCAAGTATATCGATATCTTTTGGTAAATTCTCTTTGTCGAGGCTCTCATCTACCGCTAATGCCTCACTAAAGCCAAGATACTCGGCGTGAAATGTATCTCTAGCGACACAAATTCTTGGAAGTGGAAGCATCTTGAGTCCCTCGACAAGCAAAAGATCAAAATCGCCAAGCATTCTTATGATGCCCTCAAGCTCCATAGATTGATGGGAAAAGAGTGTTGTCCTAGTCGATGAGACCACGACAACATCGGCGCCACTCTCAAAGAATTTATGACTATCTTTGCCTTGGGTATCGAAGACGGCTTTATCGAGGCAACCATATATATGCATAAAATAGCCCTTACTTTAGTGCTCTCCATCTTCTTTCTCGGGTGTTCTTCTAAAGATGATAGCGCATTACTCAAGCATTTAAACGAAAACAGTACGCGGTATACCAACTTGCAACAGACAAAAAATATCAAAGTAATGCAAGAAGATAGAATCTTTGGGCTTGTAAGCCTAACATACCTCTATGAAAAAGGGATGGTGGATTATGATGATGCAAGTGATGAGCGATTTATTGTGGGCATCTATCACCAAGAAGATGATCTTAGCAGGTGGTCTTTAAGACTCAATGACAAAGAGCCTAAAAAGATAGAAGCGCTCGAGGAAAATAGTGGCTATTTGCAAAACTTACCGCTGATTAATAGCTGGACAAAGTACTACTTTGTAACTTTTGAGCATACAAAGAGCGCAGATATCAATCTGCTCTACGCAGACCCGTCTTTAGGGGCACACAAGGTGCAATTTTCAAAGAAATTTGTCTATGAAGAGACAGGCAAGATATACTAATCTCTAAACTTATCCGTTTTTTCCGGGTTGATTAAAAGTTTTATGAGTGGTAGAAGTCTTGTGGGCTTACCAAGTTTATTTCTATAGATCACATAGTTTGCTAAGACCTTTTTGCCATACTCTCTTGTCTCGATATTATCCATCTTCTCTATGCTAAGATAAGGCTCAAACGGGCCTTTTTGAAAGTGATTGCTTCTGATCAGTTTCCTTGTAAATCCGATACCACCATTGTAAGCGTATGCAACAAAGAGCGGATGGTAGAGAAATTTTGTGAGATAGTCAAGATGATAATCGGCATACTCGATAGCCTTATACGGGTTAAACATAGCATCAAGATTGACGGGCTCACCCTTTTCTTTGGCTATATGTTTGACAAGAAACGGCATGATTTGCATCATCCCAAGCGCAAAAGAGGTCGATACCGAAGCTGAAACAAATCTACTCTCTTGTCTCGCGATCGCGTATATGAGTGCTTGTCTATTGACAGAGAGTTTAGACATCGCATCACGGTACGGCATAGGAAAATAGTGTTCAGTATATCCGGACGCATATGCTTTGATATAGGTGTATGGACCGATTGATTTTTGAGAATTATATCTCTTGGCGAGTTCTTTTAGATTGACTCTCGGGTTAAAAAGTTGATATTTTATCTTTACCCAATCTATCGGGTCTTCTACATCAAAATCAATATTTCTATTTGGAAGATTTTCCGTGATTGTTTGCGGGTATCTTCCGCCGACAAGGTCTTGTGCTATGAGTGTATAGTAGTTTGGGTTTTTACTTTTTAAGAGTTCATCTAAAAAGACTTTCTTTTGCGTGGTTATGTAGAGCCAAAAGTTTGCTTGATCTCTTTCCGTCTCTTTGATCGCAACTTTTTGTGCCCATCCGAAGTACTGTTTTGCCTTTTGAAGATTCTTTTGCTCTAAAGCCTTGATGCCGGCTGAAAAATAGGTACTGCTACCATATTTTGTTTTGCGTTTTGTGCGTTTAGGGGAGGGGTAACCATTTTTCTTATATAATTTCGGCGCGTATCCCGTCTTTCTTATGTAGGCTTTTTTGAGTTTTGAGTTGAGTCGACTTGCATGCTGTATGATAACTTTTGCTTCATCTTTGGTCGTTGTACCTTGTGATATAAATTTCCATATATAATAATCTTTTTCGATGCTTGTGGGCATATTGTAGACCTCGCCATAGGTGAGGATTCGAGCATACGACAATGTGCAAAGCAGAGCAGTGACCAGAAGGAGTTTGTGAAGCTTCATCGACTACCTTAAAATCAAATTCATAAGTATTTCAAGGGCAAATATCAAAACGAGCGGAGAGAAGTCTAGGGTATCGGTGACCACAAAAGGCATCTTTTCGCGGATAAGACGAAGTGGCGGATAGACTAAGCCTCTAAAAGCGTTGAGGATCGGGTTGTTGAGTCCTGGCTTGACCATATCGATGATAATCACGATGATAATCAGCCAGATATAGAGCGAGATGATCGAACAGATAAGTGAAACGAGAGTGGCTGTCATGCTATTAGATCCTTTATGTAGGGTTTGATGTAAGTGTATATCTCTTTGAGTTCCGGGCCATGCTCTGCACCTGTGAGCAAGAGTCGCAACGGCTTAAAGAGCTCTTTGCCTTTGAGGCCTGCTGTTTGCGAGATGTGATCTTTGAAGTCGTTGTATGCTTCAAAATAGGGCGCTTTATCGATGATATCAGCGATAATCCTCATCGATTCCCCCCATTCACCTCCAAAATCTTTCGGTGCAAATATCGCTTTGATCTTAGGTTCAAGCTCACTAAGCGTGCTTGCCTCTTCGAGATAAAGTTTTGCAAGTTTACCAAGCTCGGCATCGCTAAAGCCAAAGAGCGAAGAGAGGAGCTTATCATCCATTCTCTCAAAATGCTTTCTATTTAAAAATCTCAATTTATCTAGATCAAACTTAGCAGCACCCTTGGAGATATTATCCAGATCAAACCATGTGACGGCTTCAGGGAGCGTAAAGACCTCCGTGGGTGTTTTATTGCCAAGCAGCAAGAGGTAGTTGAGGATCGCATCAGGTAAGAAACCTTGCTCGAAGAGCCATTTGACCGAGCTTGCATCATCTCTTTTGCTCATCTTCTTGTTTTCACTATTGAGGATGATTGGCAAGTGTGCATACATAGTCTCTTTGTCAAATCCAAGCATCTGTTTGATGTGTATCTGTTTTGGTGTATTGCTGATGTGATCTTCGCCTCGGATGATCATATCGATATCCATAAGCATATCATCACATGCACATGCAAAGTTATAAGTAGGGGTATTATCCTCTCTGAGGATCACAAAGCTATCGACCTCATTTGGTGCAAAACTAAACTCACCCTTGATAGCATCCGTGAAAGTTATATTTTCACTCGGTTTTTTAAGTCGTACTACAAAAGGAGTACCGCTCTCTTTGAGTGCTTTGATCTCTTCTTCACTTTTGTGCTCACAGATACCGCTGTATCTATAGGCTCTCTTTTGATCTTTTGCCTGCTCTCTTTGTGCTTCAAGCTCCTCAGGAGAGCAAGTGCAGACAAAAGCTTTTTTCTCATCTAGGAGCTTGATAGCAAGACCTTGATGGATATGAAGATTTTTACTTTGATAGAAGGTGCCGTTATCGTGGAGTGAGAATTTTTTGAGGATCTCAAGTATCTCCTCATCTTTTCCCTCGATATTTCTCGCTTTGTCGGTATCTTCTATGCGGACTAAGAAGCCCTCTTTCTTTTGCATCGCAACGATATAGTTGATGATCGCAACACGCAAATTTCCTATGTGCATATCACCGGTGGGCGATGGGGCAAATCTAAGCATCTTTTCTCCGTTAAACTCAATTAGTATAGTTTGAAATTATATGGTTTTTAGATAAAATTTGGTAGTTTAAAGATACCTTATACAAAAAGAACACTATGAAACTTCTCTATCCATTAAAAACAAACAATGATTTTGCCTTCAACTCTTCATCTAGGGACTTCATCGTCACTGAGATACCGCTTTACGAATTTAGCGGTGAGGGCGAACATCTCGTGCTCAAAGTCCGTAAAAAAGAGCTCACGACATGGGAGATGATATTGCGATTTGCAAAACATCTCGGTATCGACAAAAGAGATATCGGTTATGCGGGGCTCAAAGATAAGCATGCTATGACGGTGCAGCATATCTCTATCCTTGCGAAACATGAAGAGAAATTGAGCAGTTTTGATGATGAGCATATCAAGATACTAAGTACCACAAGACACAACAATAAGATACGCACAGGGCACCTCAAAGGCAATCGCTTTGACATTCGGCTCAAAAAAGTGCTTGGTGTGAGTCGTGATAAGTTAGACTCTTCGCTTGAGTGGATAAAAGAAAATGGTGTCCCAAACTACTTTGGAGTACAACGCTTCGGCATAGAGGGAGATAACTATCTCAAAGGCAAAGAGATCATCAATGGGAAGCTCAAGATAAAAGATAGAAAGATGCGTGACTTTCTCATAAGCGCTTATCAGAGCCATCTTTTTAATGCATGGCTCTCAAAAAGGGTGGAGTTGAGCCTTCTAGTGGACGAATTTAGCCAAAAAGAGTGTGAGGGTATACTTGGAGTGGCTGAGGGGACTTTTGAGGGCATAAAAGGGCAAAAGAACTTCTTTAAGCTCTTAAAAGGTGATCAGATGATGCACTATCCGCATGGGAAACTCTTTGAAGTGGAAGATATCGCGCAAGAATCGGCACGATTTAGCACGAGAGATATCTCGCCTACAGGTCTACTAAGCGGGAAGCGAGCGACGCATGCCACGGCAAGTGCGTTTATGCTCGAAGAGCCTTTTATCGAGCCTATCAATGCAGATGGGTCGCGTAGATATGCGTGGATATGGGCGGAAGATATCAAGAAGAAGTATATAGCTGAAAAAGCACATTATGAGCTCAGCTTCACACTACCTAAAGGCTGCTACGCCACGAATGTGTTGGATGTTTTAAGGGGAAGTTAGTGTTTTCTCGTTCCCATGCTTTACGTGGATTATGAGATATTATAACTTCTTAATCACAAAATGATTTAATAAAATCATCAAATTCATCATGATTGTCATCTAGCTCATTTCCATACTTACTTTTACAAAAATGACTTAGTGCTGAAGTGTCGTGTTTTTTTCTAGATTCTAAAAAATCTTCTAAAATCACATCATGATTTTTACTCTTTATAGATAATAAGTTTTCTATTGAAATGACATCTGTAATCATTATTCTTTCTAAATCATAAATATCATCCATATCTGATAACATAACTGGATGTTCAAAGAAATAGCACACAAATCTATATATTTTCTTACCATCAAATGCATTTTGATGTTTTAGGTATCTGCTGATATTTTTTACAGACTTGTCTCTATCTGTCTCAATCTTCTTAAAATCATAATTATCAAAATCTGTAAGAGCTTTAACTAAGTCAAATGGTTTGGACTTCGCCTCTATAATTAAAACATAAGTGTCAAATTCTATTATGACATCAGGTGCTTGAACTTTATCTTTGCCTATATAGTATTCTTCATCGCCATATATCTTAGCTTTAGAAACTATATTTTTTGCATAATTCCTAATATAATCAGACACACAATGACCATGTATTTTTGATTTAAAATCTTTTATGTGATTATTATGATAAATAAATGAATACAATCGATCAAATTTCATAAACTGAAGCAAGGATGTGTAGGAGACTAGCATCATTTTATCTTTTATTTTAATAAGTGGATGCCAATAGCTAATTCTTGGTAAGTATCTGTCTAGATAAGTCATTCTCTCATAGCTTATGAACTCGCCTGTATTCTTATCTTTCCTTATATCAACATACTTTGCTTTAAAATCCTCTTTAGAAATAAGTACATACTCCAAGAAGAGTTCTATCTCCTGTGTACTTATACTAATATCATCACTTTTAGTAGCAAAAGCTTTAAAATCAGAGATCGAAAAATATATTGTTGTTTTTTTATTTTTGATTATATATGAAAATAGAATCCAGTGTAAAAATATAAATTTATTGAAATGCAATCCAAACTT
>JARROQ010000027.1:0-38004 GCA_037383745.1 Sulfurovaceae bacterium | reverse complement strand
CTATAAAACAGTGCCTTATCATAAATATCAGATAATTATTTAGCCCAAAAATTATCAATATTTCTCACTCATTTTTTTAGAAAATATTGCAATTTACACTCTCTCTCGCTATAATACCGAAAAATTTAGCTCTTCAAAATGCAAAGAAGCGTACAAAGAAAATAATGCCAAAAAAATACACATTAGGTATTGATATCGGTTCCACAACAGTAAAATATGTTGTCTGTGATGAAAACTTTAGTATCGTAGCTAAGGCCTACACTCCACACGATACCAAACAAGCATCAACACTGCTAAGACTTCTCGAAGAACTCTCGCAAACACACAGTGAACTGTATAGCAATATAGAAAAAGTTTACATAACAGGCTCAGGCGCTACCCGTATCGCTCCGACGATTAACGCGCGTTTCGTACAAGAGGTTAATGCCGTCGTTTTAGCAGTAGAGCACAACCATCCGGATGTGCGTGCCGTCATAGAGCTAGGAGGCCAAGATGCCAAAATCATGCATTTTAAACAAGATGAAAATGGCAAAAAATCCGTGCTCACCTCTATGAATGATAAGTGTGCTTCAGGAACGGGTGCGACGATCGAGAAATGCACCATGAAAGTCGGTATGGAAAGCGAAGAGATCCAAAAACTTATATTTCAGACCGATACGCTCCATCATGTGGCTGCTAAGTGTGGGGTTTTTGCAGAAACAGACATCGTCAACCTTGTTAAAACCTCTGTCCCTCGTGAAGAGATCATGAACTCACTCGCTGATGCTATCGTCATGCAAAACCTCACGGTACTTACTCGCGGGAACACACTTATGCCAAATGTACTCCTCCTTGGTGGACCCAATGCGTATCTACCGTTTTTACAAGAGTGTTGGCGTATGCGTATAGCTGAGATTTGGGATGAGCGCGACATAGCCTACGATAAACACAACATCAATCAACTCATCAATGTGCCCGAAAATGCGCAATACTACGCAGCCTTAGGCGCAGTTATCTTTGGTGAAGGCGAAGCAAACAACGGCAAAGATTTTGCAGGGCTCGCACAGCTCAAAACCCTCGTCGAATCAGGCGATATCGACGAAGATGACAATTGCGATACGCCTCTTGTTAAGACCGCCGAAGAGCTACTGGCTTTTAAAGATACCTATGCGATCAAACCTTTCAAAACCCCTACACTTACCAAAAAAACAACTTGCTTTTTGGGGATAGACGGAGGCTCTACCTCCTCTAAAGCTGTACTTTGTGATGAAGAGGGAAACTTACTTCTCAAAGTCTATCAGCTCTCCAAAGGTAATCCTATCGTCGATACCTTGGAGCTTTTAGAGAAAATCGAAGCGCAAAATTCGCATGGTTTTTACGATATACAAGGCTTAGGTGTCACGGGATACGCTGCAGATGTGCTTGAGGGTGCGCTTAGGGCTGATGCAAATATCATCGAGACTATCGCCCATATGAAATCTGCACAAAAAACTTTTGGAGAGAGCATCAATGTTATTTGCGACATTGGCGGACAAGACATCAAAGTGTTATTTATGGAAAACGGCATGATGAAAAACTTCCGTCTCTCCAATCAATGTTCTGCCGGTAATGGTACTCTACTGCAATCTATGGCAAAACAGTTTGGCGTGCCTATGGAAGGGTTTGCCGATGTGGCTTTCGCGGCTAAAAAAGCACCTATGTTTAACTATGGTTGTGCCGTATTTTTAGATACCGATAGAGTCAACTTCCAAAAAGAGGGCTACAGCAAAGAAGAGCTTTTTGCGGGGATATCTAAAGTACTACCGAAAAATGTATGGCAGTACGTTGTACAAGCACCTAACCTTGGGGCATTTGGAAAACATTTTGTACTTCAAGGAGGCACGCAATACAACCAAGCAGCGCTTAAAGCACAAGTGGACTACATCCAAGAAAAAGTGCCTGATGCCAAGATAGATATCCACCCACATCCGGGCGAAGCCGGAGCGTATGGCGCTGCACTTGAAGCTAAAGAGGTGGTGATGCAAAGAGGATATGCGACATTTTGCGGCATGAAAGAGGCATTGCAGATGACTTACACTTCCAAGACGGATGAGAGTACACGCTGTCACTTTTGCAGCATCAAATGCTCGCGTACTTTTATCGATACACAAACGCCCTCATCTGAATCTGTGCGTTATATCGCCGGCTTCTCTTGTGAAGAGGGAACTGTGGAGTCACGCGAAGCACTCAAAGCATTGAAAAGCTCTAGAAAGGCATTGCAAAAAAGCATACCTAACCTTGTGAAAAAAGAGTCTATCGACCTCTTTAAATCTCACCATAAGATAACAGACAGACCTGATGCCTCGATGCGCATTCATGAGCAAAAAGTTAAAGTAACCCTAGGGGGCTGGGGACCTACCCTGCGCAAAGAAGTAAGCCGTCCTTTTGATCTCTCTAGTGCGCAAGATAAAGCCTACAGACATAATGTCAAAATAGCCATCCCAAAGGTACTCAATATCTACTCCCTAGCACCTTTTTTGCGTACCTATCTCGAGGCACTTGAAGTGGATAGTAAAAATATTATTTTCTCAGATTTTTCAAATGAAGATATGTTTTTAGAGGGTGCAAAATATGGCTCTGTTGACTCTTGTTATCCTGCAAAAGTAGCACAATCTCATGTCTATGCACTGCTCTATGAGAAAAAATTTGCTCGGATGAATTTTGAGTATCTCTGGTTTCCCTCAGTAACTGAGCTACCGGGTTACGTGGAGTATGTCACGGGGCAAACCTCTTGTCCTGTTATCTCAGGTACGCCAAAAGTGATTTGGTCTGCATTTACCAAAGAGAAAAATCTTTTTGCACAAAAAAATATCGAGTATGTTGATGATGCGCTCAATTTTGACAACAAGAAACTACTCAAAAAACAACTTTTTACTCAATGGAAAGAGAGACTACGCATCACTGAAGATGAGAGCAACTGGGCTGTAGAGCAAGCTTGGAAAGCACTAGATAAAAATGATGAAAAGATCATGAAAGAGGGACGCGTCATTTTAGATGAGGCTGTTGCAAATGATGAGATAGTTATCTTACTTTTGAGTCGTCCCTACCACTCTGATCCGGGGTTGAACCATGAAGTGCTTGACGAATTTCAATCCTTGGGCTACAAAACACTTTCTATGCGTGCAATCCCTAAAGATGAAGCGTACCTCTTAGATTATTTTGACGAAGAGATTAAGGAGGGGTATATAAAATCAGTCTATGATATTCGTGATGTATGGGCAGAAAACTATTCGACTAACTCATCACAAAAAGTATGGGCGGCAAAATTTGCAGCACGACACCCCAATGTTGCAGTGCTTGATTTGAGCTCTTTTAAATGTGGGCATGATGCGCCTACATATGCAATCATCGACAAAATATTGAGCGCTTCACATACGCCACATCTCACTTTGCACGATATCGATGCAAACAAGCCCGGCGGGTCTATCAAAATACGCGTAAAAACTTTTGCCTATACGTTGGAGCAATATAAACAGAGCTTAACACCTAGAGGGAGCAAAAAACAATACAATAGCTACAAAAAAGGAGTTACGGCATGAATAGTAAATGTAGCGCAATGAGCATGATTGAGAAAGATGCTACTCAATGCAACGCTCCAGAAAACAAGATAACACAATGGAGAGAGACGCCTACAAAAAAGATACTCTATGCTCCCAAAGAAGAGACAATGATCCTTTTAGGGGGACTCACTAACCTACAAGATAAACTTATAGAGACGGCTCTATGCTCGTTAAGTCCAAACTTTATCGCCCTTCCCAATCCAAATCTAGAATCATTTCAAAAAGGAAAAGCTTTTGGAAACAGAGGGCAGTGCAACCCTACCTATTTTACGGTAGGAAATCTTGTAAAATATCTCCAAGAGTTACGAGACAAACAAGGACTCACTACGGAAGAGATAATAAAAAAATATGCCTTTGTTACTGTAGGCGGGTGTGGTCCTTGTCGTTTTGGCATGTACATTACTGAATACAAAAAAGCTTTACGCGATGCCGGCTTTGATGGTTTGAGATAGAAGCAGGCAGTGTCGATAAAGCGATGGAGGCATGCCGAGTTATAGTCTCAAAAGCTTTTGAGCAAAAAACAAACTTGCCTAAAGCGCTTTGGGATTGTCGCAAAGTGCTTAAAAAAGTAAAACTCAATCGCCTACAACCTAAAGCAAAGATATTGGTCATGGGTGAGTTTTGGGCTGCTATGACAGAGGGGGACGGCAACTATAATCTTCATAGATTTTTAGAAGCTGAAGGAGCAGAATGTACGCCTCAACCTATCATCAACCGCCTGATGTTGACCTTTTGGGAGGCAGAATACAAACTCAAAAAAATAGAAACTTTGGCAGTAGAAAATGGCAAGAAGATAGACTTTAGTAATGTTAAAAGTCGCTTGCTCATCAAAATGGCCAAAATAGCAGTAAAAATACACTTTGGTATCTATGCAAAGGCGATTGGTCTTTATAACTATGAAATCCCAAATATGAAGAAATTGGCCGCACTTGGAGAGCAATATTACACGCTTGATTGCGAAGGGGGAGAGGGGCATCTTGAGGTAGCACATCTCATCGAATCCGTAAAAGATAATCTATCGCATCTTACCATCTCAATCAAACCTTTTGGCTGCATGCCAAGTTCTGCCGTGAGTGATGGTGTACAGTCCCTTGTTACCAGCCATTACCCCTCGGCAAATTTTTTATCTATTGAGACTTCCGGCGAAGGTGCTGCAAACTTCTACTCGCGTGTGCAGATGGCACTCTTCAAGGCAAAACAATCAGCGATAGAGGAGTATGAAGCGCTCAGTATACCTCGAAATATTCCGCAAAAAGTACACAACTATCTCTATCAACCCCACAACAAAAAGACAGGCACAGCAGCACAATTGATTGCAAGCTTAAGAGACTAAAAAGTGCAGTTTTACTAAAAGATAAACTACGCGCTTCTATCTAAGATAACATATCGTCAAAATATAGTAAACACAATCAACTCTATGCTACAATTACTTCATGAATTGGAATGAAGTGATTGAGATTGAGCGCAATAAAGAGTATTTTAAAAAACTAAAAAGCACTATAGATGAGCGCTATGAAAACAGTACCGTTTATCCTCCTAAAGCAAAGATATTTAATGCCTTTGCAAAATGTGATTATGAGAGCCTCAAAGTCGTCATCTTAGGACAAGACCCCTACCATGGAGCAGGACAAGCGCAAGGGCTCTGCTTCTCTACGCCTGCATCCATCCCAAATCCACCCTCGATGCAAAATATCCTCAAAGAGATCATGAGTGACATAGGCACATGCACGGTCAAAGACGGCGATCTCACTCCTTGGGCACGCCAAGGTGTGCTTTTGCTCAATGCGACACTTAGTGTAGAAGCAAGCAAACCAAAATCACACTTTGGGCTCGGCTGGGAGATATTTACAGATAACATCATCCGCTATATCTCCGATAATTTTAACGGCATCGTTTTTCTGCTTTGGGGCTCACCCGCAATTGCCAAAAAGAGCCTCATCGATACTCACAGGCATCATATCCTCACCGCCCCGCATCCTAGCCCCCTCTCTGCATATAGAGGCTTTTTCGGGTGCAAGCATTTTAGTAAAACTAATGCACTTCTCAAAGAGCAAGGGAAAACGCCTATCGCTTGGTAAATACTTTTCTTTACTAAAAAGAAATTTCTATGCTAAAATATCTCTATGCAAAGAGAAGAACTCATAATCAAAATCATCGACGAGCTTAGAGCGCAAAATAAAACTGTCTCTTTTGCGGAGAGTTGCACGGGTGGATTGCTCGCAAGTGAGTTCACACGCATCGCAGGCGTCAGTGATGTACTCAAAGGCTCTATGGTCACCTACTCCAATGCTATCAAACACAAATGGCTCGGTGTTGATGATGCCGTGCTAGAAAGGTTTGGTGCAGTGAGCCACCAATGTGTCGAGCAGATGCTAAGAGGTATCCAAAAGGAAGCAGCAAGCGATACAGCCATAGCAATCTCAGGCATAGCAGGTCCCGGAGGTGGAAGTGCAGAAAAACCGGTTGGTACTGTTTATATAGGTATCCTTTTAGATGATACACTTGACATCAACCACTGCCTATTTAAAGGTACAAGAAGAGACATCCAAGAGGGCTCTGTAGATTTTGCACTTGAACTACTCAAAAAAGAGCTAAATATAAGCCTGATTTGAGGGCTATTTATCTTGACATATCATAGTATATAAGCTATAATTCCGTCCACTTGTTTTGAAGTCTCGTTAGCTCAGTTGGTAGAGCATCTCACTTTTAATGAGGTGGCCCTAGGTTCGAATCCTAGACGGGACACCATTGTTAGCTTTTTTTAAAGCAAGTATGAGATATAATCTCAACTCATTTTGGTCGCTTAGCTCAGTTGGTAGAGCGCTACCCTTACAAGGTAGATGTCATAAGTTCGAGTCTTATAGCGACCACCATTAAAATAACGCAAATGCTATGTTCTCTTCAACAGAGAGCTCGCGAAACTAGTTTCGCTAAAAGCACAAAGCACTTTTTATGCGCGGTGGTAGTTCAGTTGGTTAGAATACCTGCCTGTCACGCAGGGGGTCGCGAGTTCGAGCCTCGTCCACCGCGCCATTTTCTGTCTCGTTAGCTCAGTTGGTAGAGCATCTCACTTTTAATGAGGTGGCCCTAGGTTCGAATCCTAGACGGGACACCATTTATAAATACTGTTTTTAGCAGAAAAAATGCAAACAAAGTTTGTCTATATGACTGTTAGGATCTAGATGACCCTTTCATCTAGTGGCCAAGGATGTTGCGTTTTCAACGCAGACACAGAGGTTCAAATCCTCTAAGGGTCGCCAATAATAATAGGTCGCTTAGCTCAGTTGGTAGAGCGCTACCCTTACAAGGTAGATGTCATAAGTTCGAGTCTTATAGCGACCACCATTTGAAATAACGCAAATCGAACAAAGTCCGATTTTGCTACGCTAACGCTGTGTTCTCTTCAGCAGAGAGCTCGCGAAACTAGTTTCGCCTTATTGAAGAGCAATAGCACTTATTTTTTTATGCGCGGTGGTAGTTCAGTTGGTTAGAATACCTGCCTGTCACGCAGGGGGTCGCGAGTTCGAGCCTCGTCCACCGCGCCACTTCTTCTTAAAATCAAATCCTCAAATCTATTTTGTTATAATGATTGTACAACTTAAAAAAGGATTACCCATGTCAAAAAAAGTAGTAAAAGTGATAGAAGTGCTCGCCCAATCAGAGAAAAGCTGGGAAGATGCGGCACAAAGAGCCATCAAAGAGGCTTCAAAATCTGTTAGAAATATCAAATCAATCTACATCCAAGATCAAAGTGCAAAAGTAGAAGACAACAAAATCGTCAAATACAGAATCACTGCAAAGATATCATTTTTGATTGATTAAATCTACTCTTCGATTCTCAGTCTTACGCTCTGCTCATGAGCCGTAAGCCCTTCTGTGTGTGCTATGATAGCACATGCTTCACCCAACTCTTTAATGCCCTGTTTACTCATAGAGATGATAGATGATTTTTTCAAAAAATGCTCTACACTCAGTGGTGAATAAAATCTTGCCGTACCACCTGTCGGGAGGGTATGATTTGGTCCTGCGACATAATCGCCGATAGGCTCAGGTGTATTTTCTCCTAGAAATATAGCGCCTGCATGCTTGATAGCATCAAGTAATTCCATCGGTTCAGCAACCATCACTTCAAGGTGCTCCGGAGCAATTCTATTCATCAAATCAACCGCTTCACCCATATCATTTGTCACGATGATAGCACCTCGAGTATCGATCGATTTTTTGGCAATCTCTCTTCTGCTAAGTGTTTCAAGATAACTCTCTACTCGCACACTCACTGCCTCTGCAAGCTCTAAACTCGGCGTGATAAGGATAGAGCTTGCCATCTCATCATGCTCAGCTTGTGAGAGCAGATCCATAGCGATATAATCAACATGCGCATCTGCATCGGCTAAAATACCTATCTCGCTTGGACCTGCAATCATATCGATATTTACTTCGCCGTAAACAAGTTTTTTTGCAGTTGCGACAAATATATTGCCGGGACCCGTAATCACATCAACTTTAGGGATGCTCTGCGTTCCATAGGCAAGAGCCCCAATAGCAGAAGCACCACCGACCTTAAAAACCTTCTCTACGCCGCAAAGATGGCATGCAGCAAGCAACAGTTCATTGATCTCATCTTCAGGTGTCGGTGTGCAGACAATGATCTCTTCAACGCCGGCAACTTTAGCGGGGATATAGTTCATAAGCAGTGAGCTTGGATAGGCTGCTTTACCTCCGGGTATATAAAGCCCTGCTCGATCAACTGCTGTTACTTTCTGCCCAAGCAGACTCCCGTTTGCCTCCTCATCGATCCAAGTACGCGGCATAAGCTTTTTATGATATGCCTCTATGCGCTCATAGGAGAGCTTAAGGGCGGCTCGAAGATTATCATCGATAGATTCATAGGCTTTTTGCATCGCCTCTTGAGTTACCAAAAGTTCTTGTGGCTCTTTTGGGTTCCATCTGTCAAATCGTGCAATCTGTTTGATAAGTGCACTATCGCCCTCTGTTTTTATCTCTTGAAGTATCTCACCAACTATCTTGGAAACACCCTCTATATCCATCGCTCCTCTTTGTAAGAGTGATTTGCCATCAAAACCTGCCAGCCTATAGGATCATAGAGAAGATCAAATGTAATCTCAGTGCTTTTTTGTAATTCTAACCAAATTTTATAGTGTTCTTTATAAAGCTTTCCAAAATGCCACTTTTTTGGAGGATTTACAATAGTAGGATACAAACTTGTATCCTCCTCTAGTAAACTAAATTGTTTCGTAAGATACGCTGCGTCTCCAACACATGGTGTCGTATAGACTTTTATGCCGTGCTGTTTAAGATATTTTTGCAAGAAAAGCGCTGTCGTCCCCGTACCTGAGGGTAAAAAAATATTTAACTTTTGGATACCGCTTGCAGCTTGCCAATCGATTATCTCTTTTGCCATTATCTCCAAACCAAAGCCAGCCTCTTTGTCTCTACCTCCCTCATTTATAAAGAGAGTCTCCTCATTGTTATCTTCATCTTGAGCATGTAGATTTATATATTGTTGGGTTTCTGCTTTGGCTGGGATGACGGATATATGCATACCGTTTTGGAGCGCCTTGGCATAATTACCGTGAGGATTTGCTTTTAAATACTCAGAGAGATGATCCGTGTAATAGGTAAATTTCCAACCTCTCAACTTAGCAAGTATCGACATACTATACATCGCATTGGATTGGTTTGAGCCATACGAAACAAGCTTCTTGATGTGTGGGAAATCATTTACGAGGTAGTAGTGGAGTTTCCTAGCTTTATTGCCGGAGAAATCATGGCTGATAAAATCATCTCTTTTGAGATAAAAGTTGTGGCCTCTAAAGACTATAGACTCTATCGGCGTGGGGAGGTTAATTTCTTCCAATACAATTAAGATCCTCATAGGCTTGAAGCAGACGTGCTACCATGGACTCTTCACCTGCTCTAAGCCATTTTCTTGGATCATAGTAACTTTTATTTGGCTTATCTTCGCCTTCCGGATTGCCGATTTGTGCTTGAAGATAGGCTCTATATTGTGCTTCATATCCTCGAACACCATCCCAAAATGCCCACTGGGTATCGGTATCGATATTCATCTTCACCACACCATAACTAATGGCATCTCGTATATCCTTAAGCTCAGAACCTGACCCCCCGTGAAATACAAAATTTACAGGCTTTGAAGGAGTATTGTATGTTTGTTCGATATATTTTTGTGAATTATCAAGAATAGTAGGCGTCAATACAACGTTCCCTGGTTTATAGACTCCATGCACATTACCAAAAGAGGCAGCTATAGTAAATCTATCGCTTACCTCTTTAAGCTCTTTGTAGGCATAAGCAACCTCTTCGGGCTGTGTATAGAGAAGTGCATTATCGATATTTGTATTATCAACGCCGTCTTCTTCGCCGCCGGTAACTCCAAGCTCAATCTCAAGCGTCATGCCAAGCGCATCCATTTTCTTTAGATACTCTTTGCATATCGCGATATTCTCCTCGAGTGGCTCTTCGCTAAGATCAAGCATATGCGATGAAAAAAGTGGTTTACCATGCACTTTAAAATGCGCTTGGCTTGCTTCTAGAAGTGTATCTATCCACGGAAGTAGCTTTCTAGCTGCATGATCTGTATGCAAAACAACAGGGACACCGTATGCTTCTGCTAAGGTGTGCACATGCTGTGCTCCGGCAATTGAACCTAGGATAGCTGCTTTATCACTTGGTAGTGACTTTCCTGCCCAAAAAGCGCCACCACCGTTTGAAAACTGGATAATAATGGGAGAGTTCGCTTTTTTTGCTGCCTCTAATGCCGCATTAACAGAATCATTTCCAACGACATTAACAGCCGGAATAGCATAGCCTTCACTTTTGGCCGTCTCAAAAAGTTGAGTCAGTGCATTACCGCTAAGAACACCCACTCCTACTTTACTTACTACTCCTCCCATGCAAACTCCTTTAATCTATTTGACGACTATTTTTGCACTTTTGATTATGTTTTGAATAGCTTTTTCTTGTCTTAGTTGTGCTTTTATTCTATCTTTCACTTGATCAAGAGCAGGAAGCTTGGTAGGTTCTTTACTTGCCTTTTTTACTTTATCGTAAAAATCTTTTACCTCTTTATCGCTTACGGTTGTTTTGCTAATCTTTTTTTGTATCCATAGATTAGAAAGCGCTGCATCTTTCTCCTCTTGAGTTAACTCTTTTGCTGCTTTTTTTGCTGCAATCTTAGATGGAGCAATCACTTCTAGAAGTTGTTTTTTACCATTTGGAGGCAATTTATCGTAAGTCATCTTTCCTTTACTGAGTGCCTTGAGTGTTTTTTCTGCCTCAACTTTCGTTACAGGCATTCCATCTATCGTTCCGACTATAGTATCTGCTGCACTCGCGTAGACAAATAGCAATGAAACTAAAGAGATTGTTGTTAAAATTTTCTTCATTTTTTTCCTTTAATTGGTGATTAAAACTGCTAAGAATTATACTCAAATAAAG
The DNA here is from genome assembly GCA_037383745.1 of Sulfurovaceae bacterium. Lineage (GTDB taxonomy): Bacteria > Campylobacterota > Campylobacteria > Campylobacterales > Sulfurovaceae > BN30871. The sequence goes on along the minus strand of JARROQ010000027.1, from coordinate 26,947 downwards.
TAAATTCAATATTAACAATAATCCACTACTCTTTTATGAGTTTATCAAAATTGTCCTCTATCTTTGCTCTCGCTCTTAGCTCTTTTGCGATCTCTATGAGTTGGATTTGAAACTGTTTTTGTCTTAATATTCCCAATATATTTTTCTTCACAAGCTCATAAGGGATTGTTTGTGTTGGACTTTTATTCTCAAGATAGAAGACGATGTAGCCGAAATCAGACTTGATGGGCTCTTTTGTAATCTCCCCGCTTTTAAGCGTTGTAAGTGATTCGCTCGCCTCTTTGCCTATATTGGCAACTGCATCTGCACTACTGATATCTTTTGCAGTATCCTCTTTTTTGTCTAGAGATTTTTCATTGTAGAGATTGATAAAGCTCTCTTTGAGTTTATCTTTTTCTACACTCGAGAGATAATCAATCGCCTCTTTTGCCTCTTCTTCATTTTTAAAGAGGATATGACGAAGATTGAGTTCAGGCTTTGTTGCAAACTTATCTTTGTTGTTCTTGTAAAACTCTCAAGAAAAGTTCACGCTCAATAAGTCTATTTGTTACCATTCTTTTTTGCTCTAACGTAAGATTATCAAAACTGGTATTTGGCAACAGTTTAGAGGTAAAATCTTTAGCATCTTGGAGTGTAACTTTTTTATCATTGACTTGCAGCAAAACATCATCACCCTGTGCGGCAATACCGATAAAAGCAAAAAGAAAAAGTAGTCGAAAAAAATAGCGCATAATAAACCTCATTTCATAAATCATTAATTACAATCATACACTTTTATGGTAAATTATCAATTAACAAAAACCATATTTTAGGGGTTCTTATCAAAAAGGCAACAAAAAAAGAGATAGAGGCGATAAAAGAGACACTCTTAAAGCTCTATCCTGATTCTACGACTGAGCTTTGCTATAGTAATATCTATGAGCTTCTTGTGTCGGTTATGCTTTCGGCACAGTGTACCGATAAACGGGTCAATATCATAACTCCTCAACTTTTTGAAAAATTCCCGGATGTAAAAATGCTGGCTATTGCCGATATCAATACACTTCGTTCACTCATACAAACATGTTCATTTTTTAACAATAAAGCAAAAAATCTCATCAAAATGGCAAACCAGGTCATAGAGCAATTTGGGGGCGAGATACCGCTTTCTCAAAAAGAGCTTGTCACACTTGCCGGCGTTGGACAAAAAACAGCAAATGTCGTGATGCTTGAATTTACGGGAGCCAATCTTATGGCTGTCGATACACATGTCTACAGAGTGGCGCATCGGTTAGGACTCAGTGATGCCAAAAATGTCAAAAAGACGGAAGAGGATTTGGTAAAAAAATTTAAAAGTGATCTTCATAAACTCCATCAAGGCATGGTGCTCTTTGGTAGATATCACTGCAAAGCTATCAACCCAAAGTGTGATGAATGTACATTAAAAGTTTATTGTAAAAGTAGTGATAGATTTAAAGCAAATTAGAGTAGAAATCAAACTCCCCCGTAGGGGTGGTTGATGTTTGGAGATTAAAGACCAGAAACAGCGTCTTTTATAGTCTTACCAAATTTGAATTTCGGTGCAGTGTGCGCCGGCTTATTGTAAGTCTTGTTAGTACCCGGTACGAGTCCTGATTTTGCAGCTACTTTTGCAGTTGAGAATGTACCAAATCCAACCAAAGATACATCTTCTTTTTTAACGAGCGCATCTTTTACAGAATCTGTAAATGCTTTTACCGCTCTTTCTGCTGCTGCTTTACTTTCAAAGCCACCATTTTTTTGTACTAATTCGACGAACTGTGCTTTTGTCATCTTGCTTCCTTTTTGTTAAGATTCGGCTATTATATCACAAACAAATCTTAAAAAACGATAAAAAAGAGCCCTCCACATCGTTTTTTCTTAATATTTTAATATATATTACTGTTTTTAAAAAAATTGAACTATCTTTCTCGACGTTGCCAAAACCAAAACCGGCTGAATGGATAGACTATCGGTATCAAAATCTGATCTCTTATAACCGGAATTACCGGACAAGATGGAGGCTATCTTGCTGAACTGCTCCTAGATAAAGGGTATGAAGTGCACGGAATCGTGCGAAGAGAATCTCTTGAAGATGAAGAAAAGCTAAAAAATATCGAAACCATTAAAGATAATCTTATCTTGCATGAAGGAAGCTTAAGCGATCATCTTGGGATTTATAAAATTTTCTCAAAAGTATTACCAGATGAGTGTTATCATCTCTCTGCATCAAGCTTTGTCAACTACTCTTTTAATAATGAGTTTGAAACAACAGCAAACAATTTTAATGCAACTTATTACTTGCTTTCTACTATTTTAGAGATTAAAAAAGAGTGTAAATTCTATTTTGCCGGTAGTAGTGAAATGTTTGGTGAACCCGAGATCACCCCTCAAGATGAAAATACCCCATTTAATCCAAAAAGTATCTATGGAATCTCGAAAGTCTCAAGTTATTATTTACTCAAAAACTATAGAGAGAAGGAAGGGATTTTTGCTGCAACAGGCATTATGTATAACCATGAGAGCCCTCGAAGAAGAAATCAATTTGTCACAAAAAAGATCATATCCTCTGTAGTAAAAATAAAACTAGGATTGCAAGAAAAAATATATCTAGGAAACCTTGATGCAAAGCGCGACTGGGGGTATGCGCCTGATTATGTTAGGGCAATGCATAAAAAGAATTTAAATGCCATTATACAAGAGATGCTAGAGCAAGAGATGTCGAAATATAAAAAATGAAAAAATATTTAAAAATCAAATTACTAAACTAAAGGATAAAGTCTTACAGAGTCCGCTCTTGAAAGGTAAAATTACTCATATTTTAAATCATTTATTTTTGTGTTAAAATATTAATACAACATAAGGAAATAAAAATGATCGTCTGGCTAGCATCCTACCCTAGGAGTGGAAATACTTTTTTTCGTATCATCTTGAATACTGTTTTTAATATTCATACCTATTCTATTCATAATAATTTCAAACTTGGCCAGCAGACTTCTGATATTGTGGGGCACACTGTACTTCCAGACAATTTTGATATTGATACTGCTCGTCAAAGTGAAGAGGTGTACTATATCAAAACTCATGCACATTATGATGAAAAAATAGCTCCGGAAGATAGAGTTATTTATCTCATTCGAGATGGCAGAGAAAGTTCACTCTCTTATACAAAATATCAAAATACTTTTGGCAAAAGAAATAAAATTTTACTTGATACTATTAATGGCGATACCAGTATGGGTGGATGGGGGGAGCATGTTTTGTCATGGGAAAAATTTCCGCGTGAAAGAATACTCTATATCTATTTTGAAACATTAACAGACCGCCCATCAGAACAGATTGGCAAGATCGCAGAGTTTCTTGCAATTAAGCCCAACAACAATATAATCCCAACATTTGAAGAGCTAAAAGCCATCAATCCAAAATTTTTTAGAAGTGGCAAAAAAGACTCCTGGAGAGATGCCTATAGCGAAGAGGAACATATTGCTTTTTGGCATAGACATGGGGAGGCAATGAAAAAATATGGCTATACCCATCTAATGCCAAAGATGTTTGATGATCTTTAATTAGATTTTATTTAGAAGTTGGCAAAATGATACACCCCTTATGAGCTGAACTATCTCTTTTGTCTGTATCTAAGCAAATGGTAACTAACATCCATACCCCTCTAGCTAGTAGACATTCTCTCGCTGCTATCTTGCACAAGAGACACCCAAATATGAGGTGTTTTATGTTAATATTATTTCCAATATAAGCACTATCTGCTTGTTTGATCTATTAAGGGGCATCAGGGTGACAATAAATATTTTAGGGGTTGGGCGTTCTGGGACTTCTGCACTCTATACATTAGTGCAGAGCATGATGAAAGATCAACTTGATGGAGAGATAGAATCTCTTTATGAGCCATTTTTACGAGATCAAAGTCTGTGTGGTGGAGATATTAATGATTTAGCAGTGAGGGGCAATTTTAAATATATTGATTCTCTATCGCTTGAAGGCATGTATTATCATTCCACCTTGCCTATGCTTATCAAAAAAGCAAAACCATATAAAGACAATCCATTTTTACATAAACTCTATGACACCAAAAAACAAAAAAGTCCACTCTCTTTTCTATCAAAAAAACAAAAAACAAAAAAGCATCGCCTCATCAAATATATTCGTGCTAATGGGCGTTATCATCTGCTTAATACTATTGATCCGGATGCCAAAACAATATTTATTATACGAAATCCGCTAGATGTTGGCAATTCAGTTAAAAAGTTATTTTCATTTTATGGTGGTGAGTTCCACAAAGATGATCAGCGACGCTTTATAGATGAAGTTAACCAAATTTTTGGCACCAACCATAAAAAAGAGACCTTTGAAAACTATCTAGATGAACAACTATTCTACTGGTATTACATGAACCGGTTTGCACTTGAGAGTTTTTCAACTGCACAAAAAAAGCCTCTTATTATCTGCTATGAGATGTATGTTAATGATCAAGAAAATTCATTAAATAGAATATGTCAATTTGCAGGATTAAGCTATGATGAAAAATATCTATCTAGTGCGAAAAAAATTGTCGGTCCTCAAACAAAACAAAAAACTATAACTGCATCAGAATACCAAGCAGCAGAAGAATACCTCAAAAAATACTTTGAACTTCTCGATTCTCATCACATACCCTATGGCTTTACCAAAGAAGAGATACTTAAACCATATAGTATTGTAAAACAAGATATTACAGTTCAAGGAAAATACTATGGGTTGCACGGAAGAGCAATTACCAAACAAAAATCAAATACACCAGTGTCACCTATCATACATACCCAGTTTGCCCACATCATCAATCCGGTAATCGTTCCAAAAAAATCTGATCTGTATCGTGCACAACCTATAACATTTGAAACGATGAAAACAGCACAAGAGTTTGCTACCCTGAAGGGAATCGGTGTAGAGCAATATGCTGCCTATTATTCAGAAGATTATTCCTTGATACCTAATCATATCAAACAAACACCTATGCTTGATCGCTCCATACTTGACTATGGTACGTTTTCGCTCTCAAAAAAGCTGCCGATGCTACAGGATATTTTGCAACGCGCATATGAAGAGAGTGATGCCAAGTACATCATCTATACCAATGTTGATATCGCCTTGATGCCACATTTTTATCTGAGTGTCAAAAAAATCATGCAAGAGGGTTATGATGTGGTCAATATCTTTCGTCGCACACTAGGTAACCACTATCAAGGCGTAGAGGAGATTCCCAAAATGTACGCCGATCTAGGAAGTGATCATCCCGGAACAGACTGCTTTGTGATCAGGCGTGAACTAATACCAAAGCTGGATCTACAAAATGTGGTTATTGGAGCAGAATTTGTAGCATTTGCTCTGCGCGTTAATCTGCATCTATTTGCCCATAAAATCAAAGAGTTTGATCGTTTGCATATGACATTTCATATTGGCGACGATAGGACTTGGGAAGGCGCAGATGATTTCTCTGCCTTCAATGCAAATGAAGTAGACAAAATGTTTGATGCGCTCAAGAAGCGCGACGATATTGTCAACCCTGATGAGTTAAAACGCTTTTATGATAATTTTCAAGAGCGTCAAGCCTTTTGGAAGAGCAGGAATAGCTAGTGACATATTTAAAGAGTAAAATAATAGGAGTGAGGGGTCATGCAAATTAGCATCGAATATGATTATGTTTTTCTATGTCAACCCAAGTGTGCCTCAACAACAATAGAAAAAGCACTAACATTCCAAGGCAGAGCTTCTATAAAATATATCAATACTAGGCAGTATACTAAATTCTTGGATTATATAAGCCAAAAGATAGGGAGTGAGCTAAAATTGCCACCCCTAAATCAGTCACCATTACGACCCATAGAAACACTTAAGCCAACACTACAAATAGCGCTTGAAAAAGATATTGCCTTTTACAATACTGTACCTAATCGAGACTGGAGCTAAAATGATCAATAAATTAACTGCATTATTTAAAAAGGGAAAGGATATTCATCCTCCACTAAAAGAGAATGGCAAGAACACTACATCTATTGCATTCATCTCTTTGCATAAATGCGCGACCAGTTTTTTCAGTCGCACAGTCTTAAAAGAGCTCAAAGAATTGGCGCTAGTAAACTATCAATCCTACGAATATCTACACGAAGAGAAGATTGCTCCAATCATCAAACCAGAGGGATATATCTATGCCGTCTTACGTCTGTACGACAGAGATCACCCAGGATACAAACTAACCAATGAGCTGATAAACCCCTCGAATCTAAAGAAGATAAAAACCATTTTTTGGGTGCGTGACCCAAGGGATATTTTGGTGTCACTCTACTATTCATTTGGATTTACCCACCCTGAAAGTCCAAACCAAATAATAAAAGCACATCAACATCAACGTCGTGAAAAAATACAAAAGATGTCACTCGATGAGTATGCACTCAATGAGGCTCCCAATCTACAATGGAAGTTTGAACAAATCGATAATCTAAGAGAGCAATTGCCAGACCATCTCTTTATGCGCTATGAGGAGATGATCCATAATTTTGATCCTTTTTTCCAAACCTTGAGTGACTTTACCGGACTGGATAAAAACCTTTATAAGCAGATGTATCAACAAACACGCCCGAATGAAAGTGAAGATACTAGCAAACACAAACGCAGCGGAAAGACACAAGCTTACTTAGAAAAACTCAAGCCTGAAACGATTGAAATGCTCAACAGTATACTTGCCCCTACTTTGGAGAAATTTGGCTATGTGGTTTAGAAAAAAACCTACACACTTCAAGCCTATCAAAGGTCAAGTGAGCATAGTCACTGTTACCTTTAACGCCAAGCTAGATCTAGAAAAGACGATTCAAACTATCATCACACAAGACTATGAAGATATTGAGTTTATTATCATCGATGGTGGCTCCACGGATGGAACGATCGAGATCATCCAAAAACATCAAAAAGATATCGCTTACTGGGTCAGCGAACCTGATAATGGCATCTATGATGCAATGAATAAAGGCATTAACAAGGCTACGGGCGAATGGATCAATTTTATGAATGCTGGTGATGGATTTATAGATACGAATATTGTCACAATGGTTTTGAGTCAAATGCCCAATGAGGCAGAACTGATCTATGGTAATACTCGTTTTATAGATGAGTCGGGAAAAGAGCTTTATATCCAAAAAGGTAGAGACGTCAAAGATTTTCTATGGAAAGGTATCGGTTTCAATCACAACTCACTCTTTTGCAAAACTGCCTTGATGAAAGCGCACCCCTTTAACACTAACTATAAAATCGTAGCAGATTCAGAATTTTTGATCTGGGCACAAAAAGAGGGAAGAAAATTTTATCACATTGATAGCCTAATCAACTATTTTATGACAGGTGGCATCTCTCACAATCAGGCAGCTTTGCGCCTCATAGAGCGATGGAAGCTAGTATCACATCATAAAATGAGAGATCAAAAAGAGATAGATAGACACTACTTCAAACGTCTTTTGGATGAAACAACACTTTTAGACGAAGTAACACCTAAATAGGTGCCAAAATTTGAAGTTAGAGTGCTGATCAATCTCTGCCTATATTATAATTTGATGCGCTTGAATGGCATATATGCTCTAGAATGATATAAAATTGTTTATTTTGAATTGCAAGACAAAAAAGGATAATCCAACTTACCTTCCCCTATAATATCATTCAAGGTAATATCAACATTGTATCGGAATTGCATAATGACTGATAAAAATATAATTTTTTTAATATCCCAGCCAAGAAGTGGCTCAACGCTTACACAAAAAATAATAGGTTCACATAGCGAAATATATACTAGGGGCGAACCATGGCTTATGCTCCCTCCGGCATACAATTTAAAACAAAAAGGTATTACTGCGCAATACGATGCTCAGCTTCAACATAAAGCATTTAATATATTTTTGGATGGCTTAGCAGAAGGGAGAAAAGTCTACATAAATGAAATTAAGAAAATGAGTTTAAATCTATACTCCGGCTATCTTAAAGGAACACAATACAACTATTTTTTAGATAAAACCCCTAGATATTATTTGATTATTGATGAGCTACAGACAATTTTTCCGCAAGCTCATTTTATTCTTCTGATTAGAAATCCTCTTGCTGTTCTTGGTTCCATGATTAATACTTGGACCAAAAACAACTGGGGCGAGCTATCAAAAATGAAATATGATTTAATAGAGGCAATTGAAGCTAATATTAAAATTTTAACTGAAAGTAATAGCAGATTTTTAATCATTCACTATGAAAAACTGATTTTGGATAGCGAACAAGTTTTTCAAAATATTTTTGATCATCTAAATCTAACTTTCGAGAAATCAGTCCTCTCCTCCTATAGCAATAATAAGGATGAGAAGTGGGCTTTTGGAGATCCTTCTAATGTATATGAAAAAAAGGGCATAGATAGCAACAATGACTCTAAATGGCAAGCAGGACTAATTGATCCTCAATATTGGCGAGTTATGTATGATTATCTAATCTATATCGGTGAGGAGAACTTTACCAAACTTGGTTATGATTTTACTTTGAATATGAATCTGTTAAAAACACATATGCCCGCCAAAACATTGGATGAGTTAATGGGGAAAACTTCATCACTTTTTTCATTTTTTGTTGACCCAAAGGATAGGTTAATCCAGAAAAAAGAGGATGAATTATCTCATGTAAAACAAAATCTCACACAAAAAGAGGATGAGTTAGCCAATATATACACTTCTAAAAAATGGAAGCTAGTCTCTTTTTTAGCTATGATAAAAAGAGTTATCTCTCTCAAAAAAGCATAAAAAAGGCACGAAAGAGGACACCAAATGAAAATTTCAGTTATTACCCCTTCACTTAATACTGGGGCACATATCGAACGGGCTATCAAGAGTGTCCTTGAGCAAGCGTATGAGAATTTTGAACATATTATTATAGATGGTCTCTCTACAGACAACACGATAGAGATACTCAAACAATACCCACACCTTATTTGGACCAGTGAGGCAGATAGCGGACAATCTAATGCTATGAACAAAGGCTTTGCTATGGCAACCGGTGATATCATCGTTTATCTGAATGCAGATGATTATTTTTTGCCTAAGGCATTTGATACCATTTTGCCTTTTTTCCAAAAAGGTGAAAAATTTGTTGTTGGAGATGCCAATATAGTTCTATTGGATGGTCAAACCGTTAGAGTGACGCCAAAAGTAAGCCATGAAAGTATATTGTATCACTGGGTTGACTGGACTCCTATTCAAGAAGGCAGAGTAGCGAGTTCTTTCCCAAACAATCCCGTTCAATATTTTTACCTTCGTAAAGTACAAGAAAAATTTCCTTTCAATGAAGACAACCATTTTACAATGGATTTAGAATTTCTTATGTATGCTTCTTCTTATTATGACTTTTATAAAATTGACGATATTTTAGGAGTTTACACACTATACGAGGATGCCAAATCGATCGTGGCATCCAATGATATAGAAAACTATTGGACATTTGAAAATTTTTCATACATAGACAATCTTATAGAAAACTGGGCACAAGAGAAAAAAAGATCCTTTAAAAACGAACAACAAAAAGGATATATCCGCAGAGCGCTCAATCAATATAGAAATAAAATGAACAAAGAGTCAAAGCAAAAAGATGAACAACTTCATAGTAAACAGGAGCTCATCGAAGCATTAAACAAAAAAATAATCGATCTTCACCAGATGGTTTCGAGCAAAAATCCTTTGAATACTATTAGAGCCATTCGCTTTATCAAAAAACACTATAAAGATACGCTTTGAATAATATACTCATTTTTTCTCCGACACCTTCCCATCCTCAAAATGCAGGAAATCGCATCCGTATCTACAATCTTGCAAAATATCTACAACAGCAAGATAATAAAATTCACTTTATCTATTTCACTCAAGAAGGCTTAACCCAAAAACAAGAGCAGGAGATGTTTGCTCAATGGGATTCTTTGGCTATCATAACCAAGGAAAAACACTATAAGCCCTCCACTTCAACGCACTATCTCATAGATGATTGGTACCAAGAAAATATTGGCCCAATCATTCAAAAGAAATGTAAAGAACTAAACATTGACATTGCATTGGTAAATTATATTTTTCAGTCAAAACTTTTGGAATTTGTGCCAAATAATATTGTCAAAATTATTGACACTATCGATCGCTTTTCAGATAGACACTTAATGCAGAAAAAACAGGGTCTCAAGCCTGATTATTTTTATACAACTCAAGAAGAAGAGGCAAAAGCACTCAATCGTGCTGATATCATTTTAGCTATTCAAAAAAACGAGGCGGAATTTTTCCATACTCTAACTGAGAAGAAGATTGAAACAATTGGACATATTGAAAAGAGTCAATATCTCAACAAGCAGTATAGCAGATTAAACAAAATAGGTTTTATTGGTAGTGCCAATAGTGCCAACTTAAAATCTCTATCGCAATTTATTGATAAATTTACTCAATATATTGATACCCATAATTTTGATATCAAATTATTGATTGCTGGAGCAATATGCTCTAAAATAGAATCTACCCATAACGCGATAAAACTATTGGGTTTTGTAGATAACCTGAAGGATTTTTATGAAACGGTTGACCTTGTTATCAATCCACTAATATTAGGAACTGGGCTCAAGATTAAATCTATTGAAGCACTCTCCTATGGAGTTCCGATTATCTCAACACATATTGGATTTGATGGCATAGCAAGCAAGAATCTACAATACCACTTCTCAAAAGATGCCGATGCTTTAATAAAATCTATCGACACGCTATACACTCATCCACACTTATTACAAGATTTAGCGCAACAAAGTCAAACTATCTTCACTAAAAATACTGAAGACTTACACAGCACTATAAAGCACAGTTTTAGAAATCAAAATGAGATGTCGCGACTACTGTTTATCACCCATATAAATTTCTGGGAAAAAGATTTGGGGAGTCGAATGCGGCTCTACTATATGCTAAATTACCTCAAAGCATATTTTTCGATCACTATTGTCTATACAGAAAAGCGACAACAAAGCGATAATAAAAAACTGAGAGAAATTGGCTACGAAGAGCAAGTTGTTTTTCGGACAGATCACCGATCTCGTCGCTACGCGTAGCATCGAGGCGGCGCGTCAGGTCGCCCTCTCCTTCCGCGATCTCGGCCATCTGACGCGTCACCGCACCCAGCGGACGAGTGATCGAGCTCAAAAGCATTGGATCGATATATCTGAGGCACAAGAGTTTGCACTTTTTAACATGTATAAAGCAGTCCTTGCGATTCAACAAAAAGAACATAACTACCTCGTCAAAAATGGTATCAAGTCTCTACTGGTTCCCTACTCTTATCCTATCAAAAAAGCAAACTTTACAGATCAAATGAAATGCCTTGTTTTTGTTGGGGGAGACACACAAGCAAATATTGAAGCTATTCATTGGTTTTTAGCAAAAGTTTGGCCCTTGTTTACTCGTAGTGGTTTACGGCTAGAAATCTATGGGAGCGTATCACAAACCATTCAAGGCGAAAAAGAAGTACTTCAGGCACAAAATATTTTTGTCAAGGGCAGAATAGATAACTTGAACAATCTTTATAGTGACCGTGCTGATTTTGTCATCAATCCAGTACATATTGGTGGGGGACTAAAGATAAAAAATGTCGAGGCACTAGCAAATGGATTACCTTTGATCACAACCGGCGAAGGCGCCAATGGTCTTGAAGATGGAATCAATGATGCATTTTTGTTGGCTGACAGCGCTGAAGAGTGGACAGATGCGATCATAGCCTTAATGCTGTCAGATACATTAAGGAAAAAGCTCAGCGAAAATGCCTATACTTATGCCAAAAATCATTTCAGTGAGAAAGTTTGTTATGAAAAATTAACCAATGTATTACAAAATTTCAAAAATGATAACTCCTTTGATGACAATACCCCAATAGAGCATACAAATATCTCACAACAAAAAGCATCTGCACCATTAAAAGAGATAATAAACACTATGCACAAGCGTATCAATGAAACAAAAAAGAGGCTACAGCATGATCACGAATCTGCACTAGAATTTGAACTTGCGGCATACAAAAATACTCTGGATATACTTGAGAAAACGAGTATACTCAAACTCATCCAAACGAAATTTTTAAATTATAAGATACTCCTTGAGCACTATACAAAATTTAAACCTTATACTTATAATGCACCGCTAGATAAAGAGCGCCAGAAGCTATTACTTGAGTACCGAAAAAAGATACAAACAATATGTGATATAAATATAAAACGCAACCCAATCAAAAAGGCTTATACATACAAGAAACTACTAAATTGGCATGCCAACTTAAACTAATAAGTAATTCAAATTTTAACAATAAGTAGAAGATTAGATAATATGAAATCTACTGATAAAATTTTTAATATCTTAGGCTATAATATAGTCTATGATCATTAGAGCAAAACACTTTCTTGTAGATATATATGACAAACACGAGATTTTAATAGAGCTGGCAAAACGTGACTTTCAAAAACAGTATATGGGCTCCGCTCTTGGATTTGTTTGGGTCTATATACAGCCTCTATTTCTAATCACTGTATTCTATTTTGTCTTTACTTTTGGATTGCGTGCTGGAGGGCTAACAGATGGTACACCTTTTATCGTCTACCTAATCACGGGAATGATTGCTTGGTTTTACTTTTCAGAAAATCTATTGAGCAACGCCAACAGTATTACACAACATAACTTTTTACTTAAAAAAGTTGACTTTCGTCTTAGCCTGCTCCCTATTGTTAAGCTACTAAGTTCCATTCCACTTCAAATGTTCTTTATATTGATTGCCTTAATTGTTGCCGCGCTTAATGGCATATACCCTTCATGGTATACCTTGCAACTATTTTATTATTTTTTTGCGATGATTGTATTGCTTTTGGGTGTTGGCTGGATAACCTCTTCGACGAATATCTTTGTTCCAGATGTCTCTAAGGCAGTAAACCTGACAGTAACATTTGGTATGTGGCTAACACCACTCTTTTGGGATATCAGTATAGTACCAGAAAAATACCAATGGATTGTCAAACTTAATCCTTTTTACTATATCGTAGAGGGATACAGAGACTCTATCATTTATGGCATAGGCTTTTGGGAAAAGCCCTATGAGGCACTTTATTTTTGGACAGTCACTGTTTTTACACTCTGGCTTGGCATCACTATATTCAAGAAACTCGGACCACACTTTGCAGAGGTGGCATAAAATGGAACATACTACACCATCCAATGAATTAGCTATCAAGCTTACAAATGTTTCGAAGTTTTATAAACTCTATGAATTTTCAAAATATCGCCTTTTGGAAGCTTTTCACCCTAAAAGAAAAACATATCATCAGAAATATCAAGCCATCAAAAACATAAATCTTGAGGTTAAAAAAGGAGAGGTTTTGGGCATCGTTGGCAAAAACGGTAGCGGAAAATCAACATTACTCAAGCTTATCACAGGCGTATTGAAGCCTGATGAAGGGGAAATAAAGGTCAATGGAAGAATATCAGCGCTACTTGAGCTTGGTTCAGGATTTAACCCTCAGTTTACCGGTATGCAAAACATCTTTTTTTATGGCACAATAATGGGACTTAGTAAACAAGAAATGCGAGACAAGATTGACGATATTCTAGCTTTTGCAGATATTGGAGAGTTTATTGATCAGCCAATCAAAACTTACTCTAGTGGAATGAATGCAAGACTCGGATTTGCAGTGGCTGTTCACATCAATCCTGAAATACTCATACTAGATGAAGTACTGGCCGTTGGCGATGTGCTTTTCAAACGCAAGTGCTATGCCAAAATGAAAGAGTTCTTTGATGGAGGAAAAACAATCATCTATGTTTCTCATGATACAACATCCATCAAAGCGCTCTGCTCAAGAGCAATTTTTTTACTAGATGGGGATATTGTCATAGATGCCGATCCAAAAACAGTCACACACTTCTATGAAAAATATCAATTTTCGCCCCCAAAACTTCAAGCATCCCTCAAAAATGAGATGCATAACTTTAATAGTAAGTCAATAAACTACCCGGTAAATGATGAACGAGGAGAAGAGATAGATGAGCTATTTGGTGGCGATGCCTACTTGCAAAATTTTATATCAACACCAAGTTTTGGGAAAAGCACGCTTGTCTCCTTTGATAATATTGCGCTATACAATAGCAAAAATGATAAGGTAAATGTCCTACAAACCAATCATACCTATAGACTCTCTTTTGCCGTCAATTTTAACGATAATGCAGAAGATATTTTCTTTGGTGCGGAGATTCTAACCCTCGCGGGCAATATCATTAGCAGTGTTGATACAAAGAGATACAAAACTGATGAAGTATACTCAGTTAAAGATGGTGATATCTTTGAAATTGACATAGAATTCGACTGTCTTCTACTTTCTGGAGTATATGTCATTAATGTTTTTGCAATAAATGGCGACATTGGATTAACAATCCATGATGCCTATATCTTCAAAGTTAAGCCAACTGACTGGTCTCAAGGAGGTCTTGTACATCTAGGGCAAGATATTCGAGTCAAAAAGCAAAAGGTTGACTGATCAATAAGTATGTTTTATTTGCTTCCGAATACAAGGGACTTGAGTAATCGTAATGGTTTTGTAATTTTCCAAGAAGTACTCTCTAGAACATGTTGAATTCTATTGGCTTTGATTATTGCTTCATCGGCTTTAGCTATTGCTTCACACGCATCAATATGCGCCCCGAATGCTATATCGCTTGCTTTTCTTACTTGAGTCTCATAGGACCAATAACCGTAAAGATCTCTACAGAGATTCTCATAAAGCTCAAACTTCTGCATCTTGTATTGTTTGTCATCCAAGGAGAGCAAACCATCAAACCACAATTGACTGCACTCAAGCAAAGACTTCAGGCTAATTGGTTTAGCAAATATCTTAACACGCTCTTCGAGAAATGTAACTGCTTTGCCAAAATATTTTGCCTCATACAAACTCGAAGAGCTGATACCGCAAATTGTACTTACTTGATCTGCCGAGAGTAGATCATAATAGTTCATATCTGGCAGAATAGAGACGCCGAATCTCTTGATAATTGCCTCGTCTACTTCTACATCTGTCTCTATGGGATGTGGACGAAAATAGATAGCATCGTGGCTTTCACACAATTTCTCTAGCTTTTTTATATAATGTAACAATGACTTAAATTCATGATCAAAATAAAGACTCTTATCTCTGGGGGTTTGACCAACAATAATAAGCGCATTGTCTTTGATATCAAGCTTTTGCTCAAGATTCTTGAGCTTGAGTGTATTGGCAGTAAAATGTATTTGATTTTCATTACAAGAGAGCAAATCAAAATCAAACGCAAAAGAGGATGTCACCGAAAAATAGAGATCCTCTAAAAATCTGATAGGATGTATTTCAATATTAATCCATGGTATTGCTCTACTATCCAAAAAAGTCTTGTCTATAGGATTAATTTCTCAAAATTACCTCAAATGCGTAACATAATATTTTCAGTCTACTTATATGTCGCGCGTATACGATATTGACCTCTACTAATAAAAATTATACCTTTTCTTTTAAAAGAGTGACTTAAACATAAATGTTATGTAGATACAAACGAGCTTGAGTCTCCCTAATGATATAATGTACCACTTTTGAAGAGAAGCTTTTATGATAAATATCTTGGATGGTGGTAGCAGAACAATATTTAAACCATTAATGGAACTTTGATGTCTTCAAACAACCCATCATCTTTAGCAGAAAATTACATACTGTAAGAGAATTTTTAGACATCATATTTTCCTTCTTGGGCTTAGATTATAAATATTGATTTGAAATAAATTCAAGATTTTTTAGTTGCAATTATACAAGAAATGTTAAAATGAGAAAATGAAAAAAATATTTAAAACGCAAATTATTAAACTCAGAAATTGGATACTACAAAGTCCACGCTTGAAAAGTAAAATTACTTATATTTTAAACTATTTTCCAAACTTAAAAGTACGATTAAAAGAGATAGCTCCAACAAGCGCACATTATGGAGATTGGAAATCAACAAAAAAAGAAAATGAGTTTCTTGTAGATGTCAGTCATATATATAAAGAGGACCTTAAAACCGGCATACAAAGAGTTGTTCGCTCTACAATATATTACTTAGAACAAAGCTCGCCATTTGGATTGGACTTGCAGCCTATCTATTTAACTGACGAAGAAGGCTATTGGTGTTATAAATATATCAAATCGCCAAAAACAATAGTCGTACCGAAAAAAGGGGATGTATTTTTAGGATTGGATTTGAATATGGCAATTTATATACCAGAAAAATTAGGTCTGTTTGAAGATTGGGAAAAAAGATGTGTAGATATAAACTTTATTGTTTACGACATACTGCCGTTACAATTCCCACAATTTTTTAGTAATGATATGAATATCGCATATAAACTATGGCTCAATACTGCTATAAATTATTCCTCTAGGTTATTGTGTATATCACAATCTGTATGCAATGATGTGCAAAAATATATCGTGAAAAATCATGAAAATTTTTTAACTCTACCAAAATTAGATTGGTTTCATTTAGGTGCAGATATAGAAAATAGCCGTGCAACAAAAGGTATCCCGAGTGATGCAAACAAAATTATACATACACTCAAAACAACACCGTCATTCTTAATGGTAAGTACTATAGAGCCAAGAAAAGGACACAAGCAAACCCTAAAAGCATTCGAACAACTTTGGGCAGAAAATATAGATGTATCTTTAGTAATTGTCGGGAAGTTGGGGTGGATGATGGATGATTTCAAATCAAAACTTCAAAATCATCCTCGGTTAAATAAAAAATTATTTTGGCTTGAAGGCATAAGCGACGAATATTTAGAGAAAATTTATGCCGCTTCTACTTGCCTTATAATGCCAAGTATTAATGAGGGATTTGGCTTGCCACTCATAGAAGCAGCTCAACACAAAAAACCTATCATTGCTAGGGATATCCCTGTATTTAACGAGGTTGCCGGCGAATTTGCATACTACTTTAAAGATAGTAGTAACCCGCAAGTCATTGCAGAATCTATCAAAAATTGGCTAAAACTCTATGAGACTCACTCGTATCCAAAATCCGATAAAATGCCGTGGTTAACCTGGAAAGAAAGCACTGAACAACTTATGAACTGTATGAAAAAATAATTGATATTGTTGGATTTAAAAAATTTGAAGATGGTGCGTACGAGAGGATTTGAACCTCCACACCTATTGGCACTACCCCCTCAAGGTAGCGTGTCTACCGTTCCACCACGTACGCATAAGATTATAAATTTAGCAGGAGAAAGCTCCTGCTAATAGCATTAACCCAAAAAGGATTAACCGACTGTGATAAATGGATTGGCAAAAAGTGCAATAAATGCCAATACGAGTGTATAGATAACTTGTGCTTCGATCATCGCAATAGCGATAAACATTGTTGTCATCAATTTACTACCAAGTCCTGGATTTCTTGCAGTTCCTGCAATCGTTGCAGCGGCAGTATTACCCATACCTATAGCACCACCAAGTGCAGCAATACCAACACCTATAACAGCTGCAAGTATAGAGTATGCGGCAATCATCGTACCATTAGCATCTGCATCAACAGCTATTGTTGTTATTTTTGCAACTTCTTCTTCACCAAATGCAAGAGCACCTAAGGCTAAGAAAGCTAAGAAAAGTTTTTTCATCGTTAATCCTTTTTTTGAGTTTTAAGTCTTATGACTACCCTTAAAGATCCGTTCGGCTTGCGTATCCCTACTTATCATCTTTTAAAAGTGCGAAATTATATCTAAAAATGGTTTAAAGATATTTTATGAAACAAACTCTACGGTTGCTAATTCTACTTTTTTACCTTTTTGCTCTAACACAACAACCTCTATAGGGTCACCCTCGGTGTAAAGTGATCTGAGATTATCTACTCTTTCCTTTGATATTTTCGAAATATGCAAGAGTGCATCAAAGCCATCAGGCATCTCTACAAAAACTCCAAAATCAACTATCTTTTTAATCTTCCCATGATAATGACCGCCTATCTCATATATGAGGGGTTCTTTTGCCTCTTTATTTGCAATATTTTGTATATGCTCTTTTGCCTCTTGTAGCTTTTTCTTATCATCGCCGACAAGTTTGACATCCCCTTTATCTCTATCAATATCTATACTTACTTCAAATCGCTCTATGATATCTCTGATGGTTGCGCCTGCTTTACCAATGATATCAACAATTTTACTCGGGTGTACACTAAAAAATTCTACCGAAGGGAGTGCACCACTTGGTTGGATAGCTATACTTGCCTGCTCCATGATAGAGAGTATATGCTCTTTGCCTATCTTGGCTTGATTGAGTGTCTCTTTGAGTATCTTGAGTGAAGCGCCCGGAATTTTAATGTCCATCTGCAAAGCACTAATACCTTCATATGAACCTGCAATTTTAAAATCCATATCCCCATCATGATCTTCAAGTCCCATGATATCTGTAAGTATGGCATATCTATCTTCGCTCTCATACACTAACCCCATCGCAATACCTGCAACCAATGATTCGCTTTGAATATCGGCTGCCTTAAGTGCTAATGAACCGCCACAAACCGTTGCCATAGAGGATGAACCATTGCTCTCTAGTATCTCAGAGACAAGCCTAATGGTGCCATCAATCTCACAACCTAGCATAGGTTCTAACGCCCTTTTTGCTAAATTGCCATGCCCTAACTCTCTTCTACCTACAGGACCTATGGGCTTAGCTTCGCCAACGCTAAATGCCGGAAAGTTATAGTGCACCATAAACTGCTCTTGTCTTGGAGATTTATCAGTGATATATTCATACATCTGTGCATCTTTTTTGTCTCCCAATGTAACAGTCACAAGTGCTTGTGTCTCACCGCGCGTGAAGAGACATGAGCCATGCACACTTGGAAGAATATTGGTCTCTATGTCGATAACTCGTACCTCATCATAAGCTCTCCCGTCAGCCCTTATCTTGTCATCTAAAACGATAGAACGAGAGAGATCTCTTTTGAGTGAATAAAGAGCGCGAGAAAGTACCTCTTTCTCTACTGCTTTATCACTACTTGAGAAATCTTCAAGTATTGTATTTCTGAGCTCCTTAAGTGCCATACTTCGCTCACTCTTTGACATATGAGCAATGGCATTTTTAAGCTCATCATGATAGTTTTTATCTATATGCTCATAGAGCTCTTTATCTATATCATGGGTATCAAGAGAGAGATTTAAAAGAGGTTTTTTAAATTTGATAAAGAGAGTCTCATAGGCATGTGAAGAATTTTTGATCGCTTCACTTGCCTTTTCTATATAGGATATCAACATATCCTCAGAGACGACATTGCTACAGTTTCTCACAAGAGCTTTACTTGAAACTCCGGGATCAACAACGCTCATTTCGCTAATCACAGGAATATCCATAGAAGCAATAGAGCGCATCTCAATCATCATCACATCTTCTTTACTTCCCACAACCAAAAGGTCTAGTGTTGATTTTTTCTCAAAAAGGTCATACGATGGATTTATGATAAGTTCATCATCTATGTTTGCAAGCCTCACTCCGGAAACCAAACCATCGATAGGAAGACTAGAGGTTTTCAGTGCAGCGCTTGCTGCATGCAGAGCAGCGATTTGCATATCGACTTCACTATCAGCACTGACAACCATGATAGTAATCGTAACGGGATAGGAAAAACCTTTTGGAAATAGCGGTCTTAAAGATCTATCTATAATGCGTGATGTCAATGTCTCAAAATCACTTGGTTTTGCCTCTCTTTTTATGAACCCGCCGGGTATCTTAGAGCCTGCATATGCTTTTTCTATGTACTGTACCGTAAGAGGTAAAAAATCCTCTTCAACAGCTTTTTCATCTACGGCAACAACGGCTAACAATACTGCTTTTTTCTGTTTATACCATACGCTCCCACTCGCTTGTTTTGCAATTTTATTAAATGTGTAACTCTCTTCCAAATTGTTTTCAAATATATCAATACTCTCTATTTTTGCCAAAATGGCTCCTTTTTATTTTCTTTTATGATTGTACCTAAAAGGAGTGCAAGAAACGCTTTTCAGGGTCTAAATTTCTCCGTGTGTGTGTCACTAGGAGCGTGAATATCTATCTCTTTATCATCAAATGTGTATCGAAATGAGTCGATATACTCCATAAGCACCTCATAAGCCTCATTAATCTGTGCCATCTGCTGCTCATCACCACCCTTATCAGGATGTAATTCTCTTGCTAAATGCCTATATCGTTTTTTAATATCATCTTTTGTTATGAGCTTTGGAAGCGAGAGTCTCTCAAGTGCTATCTCAAGCTTCTTTTTTAACTGTTTCATCGAAAAAGATCACCTGTCCCTACTGTTGCAAACGGCTTGAAGTTCAATTGAAAATAGAATGTTGTACTATCGATATAAGACGCTCCACTACTTTTGAGCACAGGTGTTGTGTTTTGTGCCAATCCCGCACTAAAGCCAAAACAATCTTTTTGGTATCTTGCGCCAAATCTCCATTGTGTTGATTGTCCCTCATCAAAATTGTAGCTCACGCCTGCATAGCCACTCCATCTTGGAGAAAAATCATATCTTAAATTTGTATTGATACTATTTGCAATTGCAACTTCAATATCATCATCGAAGAACTCTTTTTTATAGGTGTGTGAAAGACTTAAAAGATAGTTATCCCCAATCCAACTTGCTCTATGTGCCATAGATTTTATCTTACCCACATCATAATCATAAGCAATATCTTGATAAAGGCTCCAACCATCTCCATAATACCCCATCTCATTATTTATATCGCCTTTAGAATTTGCCCTATCAACATAAAAGTTTTGCGAAAAACGATCAAAAAATTTAAGCTTCATCTTCTTATCATAAAAATACTGAGCAAAGTCAAATTTTATGCTCTCCTCGGGAAGTCCAACAGAGAAAAGCTTTCTCTTCTCTTCTGTGAGCTCATCAAAATCGATAGGATCTCCCACTTCACTTCCCGGCAATATATAAGAGATGGATGGATGGACTACATGCACAAAACCATCATACTCTTTAACAAGATCACTAAAGATTTTTACATTGTGTACCGTACTAAAATATTCAAAATTACTCTTTCCATCATCATACTCTTTGAAAAAAAGTTTTGTATAGTAAAGATCTTCTTTGAGCGATACCTTTAAAAAATCATCAAAGAGTGCAAAGGAGTATTCGAAAGGAATCATAATCTCATTTCTTTTTGTCCAAATACCCTCTTTTCTATAAAGATTTATAAATTGAAAGTCAGCACTATAGGTAAGGTCATTAAAGATAATCGGCTTGAGATATTTATGAAGCTGAAAAGAGGGAAGTATCTGCAAGGTAGAGCTATTGCTTGTCTCTCTTGTGTCTATGAAGTATTTTGCATTCAATCCTGCATAGTAGTCATCATCGTGTAAAAAATAGTTAAGTCTACTCTCTTGGAGCGGCGTTAGCCCAAAATGGGTTAATGTATTTTTTTGAAGATTGAGTGCATCAATATCATTGAGATAGGTCACATTAGCATAGAGTCCTTCTGTGTAGTCAAGATTGAGCCACTGCTTTACAAAGTTACTTGATTCATAAAGAAACTCGAAAGAGTAGTGATCTCTGTTTTCTAAACTCTGGTCCTCTTGAAATGACTGGAAATCTTTAAAATAGCTCGCTCTTATCTGTCCGCTCGAGTACTTTGAGTCAACAAATCTAAAAGTACTATACCCGCCAAAACCTCTTGTTGTTCTGATTTGCGGGTTAAACTCTATATCCATATTTGGAGCAATAGCCCAAAATATTGGTTGCTCATAAAAAAACCCTTCATCACTACTGTAACCAAAATAAGGAAAGAGAGCTCCACTTCTTCGCTCATTATTTGTTGAAAACGCAAGGTATGGAAAATAAAAAACAGGCACATCCCACATATAGAACTTTGCGCCATAGAGCTTCATATACTCTTCTTTGCTATCAAAATTGGAACTATCAAAACTTATTCTCCATAGAGGAGATCTCAACGCACAACTTGAGAGTATAGAATTGCCTATCTTGTAAATATTTTTTGTTTTATTTGCATCATCTGCATAAAGCCAAATATCACTTTGTGTTGTTAAAAAAAGCTTATCAAACTGCGTGTTGTCACTATTGGTATCGATCGTAACCTGCTCGGAGCACTCTTTCGTTCCCTCGTAGCCTACCGATTCGATATTGCCATAAAGGTTAAGTATATTAGTCGCTCTATTGAAGATTGCCTTATCTGATCCCAAAAGTGCATCTCCATAATGAACCATAACTCCATTCCCGGCCTCTACAATATTCTGCGTCGCATTTACATCCGTACTAAGAAGTTGCATCTTCTCATCTTGAGCATGAAGCAAGAGAGAGGATAAAAGAGCTGAGAGTATGATTTTACGCATCGATGACTATCGCTCCTGCAATTTTATCGTGGAGTGTCTGCACTTTTGGACTAAAAAATGCCAAAATAAAACCAATATAGAAAATGACTTCACTAAAGATTCTAACGACAGCTCGTAGTAGTGATCGAACAAAATTCAAATTTGTCCCATCCTCCTCACTAACAACTCTTATCTTCATGATGTATTTGCCAACCGTCATACCGTTATTCCAGACAAGAAAAGTATGATATGCTATCTTAAGAAGTGTTATCGGGATAAAGACTTGCTCCATAAATAGCATAATCGCCTCAGGAGTAGTCAGTGTCATTATCTGGTTATAAAAGATTGCAAAAATCAAAAAAGAGATAACAATATCATCAATCACAAAAGCCCCCATTCTCTTTTGTGTTGAAGCGATATTTTGCATCTACTCTCCTAATGCCTGATAAGCGATATCGCTTCTACACTGCTTCCCGGCAAAATGCACTTGACCGCAAAGCATATAGGCACGATCTCGTGCTTCTCTAATGCTTTCTCCTATACCAACACAAACCAATACTCTTCCGCCTGTAGCATAGAGCTTTCCATCCTCTTTTGCAACACCGGCAAATGATATATGTGCATTGGATTTGATATCATTATGGACGATATCATCGATGATTATCTCACTCTTTGGTGAACTTTTATAAGGGTAATCTTTGCTCGCCATGACAACACCGACAGCAAACTTATCTTCTATCTCAACCTTAAGTGATCCAAGGTTACCTGTTGCTGCTTTATAAAAAAGATCAAAAGGATTTTTAAGCAACGGCATGATCTCTTCGCACTCCGGATCACCAAAACGGACATTGTATTCTAAAATCAAAGGCTCGCCGTCAACAACCATCACTCCCATAAAAAGAACACCGTTGAAGGGCATACCCTCCTCTATCATTCCTTGAAGCGTTGGCTGTACGACCCTCTCTTCAAGTTTTTTATAGATACTCTCATTTACAAGAGGGGTTGGTACATATGCTCCCATACCCCCCGTATTTGGTCCTTCATCATTATCTAGTAATCTTTTGTGATCTTGAGCAGCAGGAAGTAAAACATAATCTTTACCGTCACAAATAGCAAAAACCGAGAGCTCATAGCCATCTAAAAATTCTTCGATGATGACTTTTTTACCTGCATCTCCAAAAGAGTTTCCACTGAGCATCTCTTTTGTCGCCTCTTTTGCCTCATCTACATTTGCTGCTATGATGACGCCCTTACCGCCACACAGTCCATCTGCTTTGACAACAATAGGCGCACTAAGTGTTTCGATAAATTCACTTGCTACATCAAGCGAGGTAGTCTCTATATATCTTGCTGTCGGGATATTATGACGTGCAAGAAAATTTTTCATAAAGACTTTTGATCCCTCTAGCTGCGCAGCCTCTGCACTTGGACCAAATATATTGAGCCCTTCTGCTTTAAATATATTGACAATACCTGCAACAAGAGGTGCCTCAGGACCAACGATAGTAAGCGCAATATCATGCTCTTTCCCCCAAATTGCAAGCTCATTATGCTCTACTAATGGGATATTTTCTCCGATATCGTCAGTCGCACCGTTTCCCGGGGCAAAATATATCTTTGAGACTTTTGCATCTCTTTTGAGCGCTAAACCTATGGAGTATTCTCGCCCGCCGCTTCCAATTATCAATACATTCATATTTTCTTTATCCTCTTGAAATTAACTTTAAAACTACATAAAAAATCTGTACTTCTAAAGCTATTTGCCCCAAGCGACCGTTCTGTAAAGAAGTCAGCCCAAAAAAAGCCAACGATGCAGGAGAGAGAGAATCTTTAGGAGTTAATTCTAGGCTTACGCTTCAATCAAAAAAACTACACACCAACCTCTACTAGTCCCGCTAGATATCAATGTTGGACCCTATAAAAAACAGTTATCGAATCGCTCAGGTTATACAAAGTTGTCTAAAGCAACTAATCTATTATAACTTATTAGCAATTATATCTAGCTATTTTTTTCCAAATTTTGCGCCTCTTTTATGCATGCATCTATAAGAGGCTTTTGCGATATCACATAGTTAACGCTCTTTGGAAGTGCGTTCGCGGTCACTCTACCTATAACTACTGCTCTATAGCTCTCATCCCACTCAAAATTATCAAAAAAGCACTTGACTGTTGAAGGGGAGGTAAAGACGATAACACTTCTTTTGGGAGGTTTCTTTTTTGTATCATAATGAACACACTGCGTCTCATATATGATCTGTTCACTGATTGCGATACCAAAAGTTTGCAATTGTGATCGTATATCCGTTGCTACTACCTTTGGTCTTAAAAAGAGTATCTTAAGATGCGAGAAGTTTTGAGTAATATCTTGCACTAAAGACTCTCCATATCCTTTGGAGCTAAAAAGCACACTTCCGCCAAGCTCTTTGATCTTCTGCGTTGTCGCCTCGCCTATGGATATGGCCGGATACTCTCTCCAACGCTTATCTAAAGAATGAACCATGTCGACACAATTTTTAGAAGTAAAAAGAAGTGTATCGCATATGCCAAAATCTATACTCTTTGCAACCTTTACGCTTTTTATTATGGGCAGTGAGACAATCCCCTCTTTTTTTGTTTGAGAGAGTAGATATATCAATTGTGATCACCCGCATTATAAACTTCATCATTGATATCCTCATCATCATAAGGATCAAAATGTGGCGTGATAATCCATCGCTTATTTGAATCAATCTTCGATATCTCCTCTTCTATCTGTTCAGCTATTCTGTGCGCATCCAATAGAAGCATATCGGGCTCTAAAACTATATGAAACTCAATAAAGTTCGAGCTCCCGTCAGTTCTTGTTTTAAGCCAATGAAAACTATTAACTCTAGGGTGTGATGAGATAATCTTTGATATCGTATCAATCTGCTCTTGGGGGAGTGCATGATCAAGAAGTATCTTAATCCCCTCTATGATAATACCCACGGCTGAATAAATGATATAGATACCGATAGCGAAACCAAAGATAGCATCGATGATATCATAGCCGCTCAACCAAACAAGCAATAGAGAAAGCAGTATCACTCCATTGCTCCAAAGGTCTGTCTGATAATGCAATGCATCAGATTTTATGACTAGATTATCGGTCTTTTTAGCCACAGAAAGAAGATAGCGCACAAGTAAGAAAGTCACTATAATAGAAAATATCATGACATAGATCGATGGTAAAAGCAGATGTGTCTCTCCCGAAGTGAGTGCTTTTTCAAACGCTTTATAGATGATAAATGCACCTGAAAGAGCGATGATAGTCCCCTCGATAACGGCAGCTATGGCTTGTATCTTTCCTTTGCCGTACTGAAAAGTCTTTGTTGGATCCTCTTCGGATTTTTTAATCGCAAAAAAGTTAAATATCGATATAGCAAAATCGAGTATTGAATCGATTGCTGAAGCAAGTACGGCAACCGAACCGCTAACGATTCCGACAACCAACTTTGCAACGACCAAAACGAGAGCTATGCCACTTGCAACAATCGTGGCTCTTTTCTGCGGAGACATAGATATCCTTATCTAAAAAGTATCAAAAATTGTATCACATTTTTATAAAAGGCGCCTCTAATAACCCAAGATGCTCATAACATCTCTAGCTTTTTCTTAGGCTAGGCACTCACTCGAAGGACTAGCCGTAGCTAATTCGAAAATGAGTAACAACGCATAAGGAAAAGCCGGAGATGCTCACAGGGTGGGCTTTGCAAACGCAATCTTTCACAAGATATTTGTTTAACTTAGCTATGGCTAGGTCTTCTCAAATCTCTTGCAAAATCTTACATTTGCAAAGCCCATTATGAGTATCTGGGGTTATTAAAGGCGCCCTAAATCTTGCGATGCAAAAACTCTTTTTGCATCTTCATAACCGAGCGCAAAAAGTGCATCTGCTTCCGAGAGAGAAAAGAGTGAATAATCCCTTAATTTTGGAGATGCAATAACAATATCACACATATTTTCGCTTTGAGTGACTGCCGAAAATGCGCTCAAGAAAGCGATGCGTTTAGCAATCGATAAAAACCCGTCTTGATGATAGTCTCGCTCAATAGGATGGAGATTAACCCCTACGATTTTATAAGGAAGATTTGTAAGTGGTTCAACAACAAGATTATTGGCAAACCCACCATCGGCAAAAAAGACATCGTCGTGTAAAACAGGTTTAAACACAGGAGTAAGTGCACCCGAAGCTAGACAAATCTCTTTCAAGTCACCCTTATTAAAAATAAAACTTTTTGCGTGCGTTATATCAAAAACAGATATCCATAGAGGGATTGGAAGCTCTTCAATCTTCTCTTTTGGGATAAGCTTTTTAAAAACATCAGCATGATAATCAACATCAAAGAGTGAACCGCGAAACCAATTGAAAGAGAAAGCATTCTTAAACTCTTGTGATTTAAATATCTCAAGCTGCCTCTTTGGCTTGACTCCCGATGCATAACTCGCAGCAATAATAGCCCCGATAGAGACTCCGCAGAGGGCTTTTATCTCAAT
>JARROQ010000026.1:0-36286 GCA_037383745.1 Sulfurovaceae bacterium | reverse complement strand
GGATATCGGGAAAATATTTTATCATAATTTCTAAAAGCCAAAATGAAGAGGGTCTTTAACATTTGTCAATCCATAAGAGTTGTGATTGTTGCTATTTACTTATCGAACAGCTCCTCAAACGGCACGACTTGAATGGTGGTGCTATTATCCTCTATTTTATGCTCTAAAAAGATGTATTTGTCGTTAAAGTATCGTAACTTCGCATTTTTATCCGGATCATACTTCGCTAAATTATCTAGATTTTCCAAATTGCGAGGTATGTAAAATTTGAAGTCAAAGAACATTGGAAGAATCACTAAAAAAAGTATCGATAAGATAGCAGTCAATATCCCCTTAAAAAATTTATTTTCATATACCTTATCTACAGCTTGAACATACCCACCATTAAATAGAATAATATCTAACAAAAAAATGATTATAAATGTGAAGATGATAGTGCCATAGTATTTGATAAATTCATTATTGACTTTAAAAACAAAGGACAATAAGAAATAAACACTAACGGCTATAATCAATGTATAGCTTAGTGCCACAAATCCTTTTGTTAAATAATATTTCTTTTTTGGAAATGATTCCCTTAACTCCTTAAGTGTCATATAAAAAATTTCACTAAAAATATTGTATATATAGATGCAAACAAGCCAAGGCAAAATGACTAAGATTGCTAAAAGCCCATCTGCGATCAATTGCGTAACAGAGAAAAACCTTATGTAGGCTATCGACATGCTCGCAAGTGCGATGATCTGCCATAAGCCGCCTATAACAACAGGCACTAAAACTATCAAAGGCAGGTACTCTTTTATGAGCCTTAAAGGCTTGATAAAAAGCGTATCTCTTTTTGTTTGCGTTGGTAGATTATACTCTCTTGCTTTTTTTGGTTTATTCATTCGTAGTATCCCAAAATCTTTTAATTATTATAACGCAAAAAGAGTTTCAAACTTAGAGGTGATTTGGTCTATCACTTACTTCTTTTTTTATTGCTAAAGGTTTAAAGATGGAAACTCAATACCTGCTTCATGCATTTAATAAACAGTAAATCCACTATGAGACCAAATTAAACAAACTGTAGGCATTTCATTTCTGTCTTTATACATTTCTTTTTTACTATTTAAATCTATATATGATGGACTAGGTGAGCTATTTGGATGACTATGCCAAGTTCCTAATTGAGTAATCATCATAGCTGAGGAATGTTCAATCTCTTGAATTTTTTGACTTAATCCTTTAATACCTGAAGAAAATTTTGTTTTTCCTCTTTCACTATCTTCTGGTGCTTCTAGTTGTCCAGTGATGATAATTGTTTGAGTTGGTATGGAAATGTGGCCAATTAAAATCCCACCTGTTTCTAAATCATTCCACTTTAAAGACTCTTCTTTAATAGATTCTAATACATGCTGAAATATTCTTATTTCCCAGTTTTCATCCTGAACTCCTTTGATGGTTCTAGTTTCCAATGGCTCAAAATGTTCAATCTTTTTGCTATTTTTTTATCCTCTGTACATAAGTGGTACATGTAAGCAATCATATCAATTATTTTAACTTTTCTATCTTTCCCTTCAATCCCTATAAACGCAATTGTTCCATTATGGTACAAAGAAGTATGAATTAATCTTCCACTAAACGCTTGTTTTGTTAAAAAATTATTAACTGACATACTTGCAGTCGAATCCATGATGATATCTTCACTTGATGTGCCTATATTAGTAACATCAAAAATGCTTTTATTTTCTATTTGAATATTTTTTAAGCCTAGCTCAAACATTGCTTTTTGTAAAATTTCTACTTTTCTAAAAATAGATGATGATGAAAATAAAGCATGTCTAGCATTGTTGTTTGGTACAAAATATTTATTATCTACTAGAATAAAATTATCGTTTCCATTTCTAGCTAAATGCATAGCTATTTTTGAACCCAATGATCCACATCCTATTTGTGTAATCATTTGGGTTTCCTTAATAGTGTTTTTGGCTCCTGAAAATTGTTGTAATATTTCTGTATTTGCAAAATTTAAACCCGATAAGATCTTTACCTCTGAGTCTTGATGAGCTTCATGTTCTTTCTTTTTATGTCGTTTTAACTCAATAGTAAAATGTAATATTTCAATATCTGAACTAGTGTTAAAAATCTGTAAAGTTTTTTACATTATTAGGCAAATACTCATTTGATACATTTGCTGAAGAAAAACAAAATATATAACTCCTATCAAAAGTATCTATTACAACTTCTTCATTTGTAAAAATTCTACTGATGAAGAAATCCGTTTTCTTTTTATACATTATTTTAAAGGCAAATTTATTATTTGTAAGATGCTCTTGAATTATATACGCTCTGTCATATATGATAATTCCATTGTTGTCATCCACACGCATAGGCTCCCAGCCCTGATTAGGATTGATCATAGAATCAGACGCAGAAGTTTCAAGCCAATCAACCAATTGGTCTAGTATGCCATCCATCCACAAAGGTTGTTGTATCAGTTCATTTAAAGAACCCTCAAAAATACATGGATTAAATTTGTCAGCTATAGGGTTTATATGCGCAAAGTTTCTATTAAAGTCATCTCTTAAATATACTTGGGGTGATTTAAAAGGGAACTCATTTGGAAATTCAAGAACAACTTTTTCTGGAACATCTGTAAGTAAAATTGGCACTGCTTCGGGAGCTTCATCCCAAGCTATATATCCACATCAAAACAAAGTAAACCTTTATCATTTGTGTAGTTGTCATATATTCTATTTACAGCTTTATGTTCATTGGCAAATTTCCTTGCTAATGAAATAAGGTATTCTTTATCTTCCATGTGGATATATAGCTTGGGATGAAGCTCCCGAAGCAGTGCCAATTTTACTTACAGATGTTCCTGATTTTAATTGTGGACCACCTGATGTAAATTCAATTACAATAGGTTCAACATTTTCGCTATCGGGATATTCTTCTGTACAAATAAAATCATCATCACTACTTACAATTTTCAAGTACTCTTGTTTTGCATCATAATGGGGAGGATTATTGTCATCATCTAAAATTTCCTTACTACTAGAAATAATGACGGCACCATCTTTCGCTTGTGATAAAGCATCTAAAGCATCATCTGATATATCATATTTATCTTCATCGTTTTTTCTTCCAAGACTTCCCATTGAACAGTGATGAGGCACACATAAAATATCATACTCCAATAGAGTATTATTGTATTTTTTCCTCATGTATTCCCATACATTAACTTCTGCATCACCAGTCAATAAAATTTTATTTGTATAACTTCCAACTGTTATTTCAATTTGAAGAATCACACTACCTCTGTTCTTTTCATCAAAACTTTCTTTTTCTTCACCCTCTTGTTGCTCCAATGGTCCCAAAATATTTATTCTAAAATTACTCTTTGTCTGATTGTTGACTTTTGATGTGCTTTGACCAACTTTGTGAATAATATTGTTATATCCTTCGTCATCTTCATCATCCCCTATAATAATAGCTCTATTGCCCTCTTCTTGAATTTGCTCCCCATTATCTTTATGAAGATTGGCTCTTCGTCTCATTTCCCTATTGTAAGCTTTTGCATCATCTGATAATGTTATTGATTCTGTTTCTCTTTTCCAGAACCTTTCAGAACTCCATGTCTCTTTAATAATAATTTTTTCTTTATTCTCATCATTATATTGATTTATATCGCCCAAATAAAAATTATCTTGCAAACCTAGTATATGATCTTCATCTAAATGAGTTAATAGAAATACATCAATACAATATCTATCTTGATTATCTTTTTCCAAATTCTCCTTGAGATGTGACATGACATCATAAAAATCTTTTTCATTCTCATCTGATGCTTTTTTTCGAACATAAATATCTACTAATATAGTTGTTTTATCTTCCAATTTAAGAAGAATCATATTGCCATTATCTACAGGGTAAAATATTATTTTTGCATTTTTACTCATTTTGAGTCCTTTTTGTTTACCAACTTAATTCTTTTTGTTATGTATATGGTTTGCTTTCTATATGAAAGAATAAATAAAAGTATTAATATGCATGCCACTATATTGATATTGGTTTTTACACTTAGAGAAAAACAAGATGTAATTACTATATATATTTCAGAACAAAATAAAACTATAAATAATGATATAAAAGTTCTATACATATTATTTACTTCAGAAAGCATTTCTATTTTAGAATCCTGCTGACAGGCGCTAATAAAGTCTTTATACTCTTCATGCGGAGCAATCTTTTGCAATAAATGTTCTATCAAAAGCGAACCAACACGGCTTATCACTAAGCCTATAAAATACACTAAAAACGCATTTACAATCATATTTTCTTGTAATATTTTATATGTTGTCGTATTTTCTATCAATACTACATATATAACCCCTGGCAACAAATAGTTAAAAAAATTATATGACGATATTTTATTTATTAATTCGCTCATGATGTCCTCCTAGTTAATTTTTATATTTAAAAATGTTTCGGTAGTATTATTTTGATAACCAAAACGTGCTACCACCTCACCATCTTGCCGAGTAGTTAAAACATACCTTTTACTACTACTCCCATCGCTTTTATATACATCCCAACCTCTACTTTTAAACCAATATCTCGAGGTAGCACTTGTATCACCAAATCTACCGTCTGATACAACTGTCACTCTAGGATTTACTAAAGAAACAAAGTCATTATGATATCCAGACTCTCTTCCATGATGAGCTGCCAACAGAATATCTGCTTTTTTCACAGTATCTTTAAACTCTGGAAGTGCTAAAAGTTCATTATATGAGCAAGTTTCATTATCCCCAGTAAATACAACCTTTATACCTACATATTCAATTACAACAATAATGCTATGATTATTGATATTAGAGTGAGCACAGGCATCTGATACAAAAGTTTTAATCTTTAATTCACCCCAATACTCAGATAAACTTAGATCGTTGACCGTATTACTTATTGGGCTATTGTATCGACTGTCAATTTCAAAATATTTATCGAATTTTTCTCTATCTTGGGCCCTAACTTCACCAAGTATTTCTTCTTTGCTTAAATGTGTTGATCTCAATAAAACTTTTGGGCTTAAAACATCAAAATTTAATATATCATCAATGTGATCCAAATGAGGATGTGTTATAACTACACAATCCAATTGATCTATGCCGTTATTTTTTAGATGCAATAGAGGACTAAACTCTCGCCCGGACTCATAAGAACCAATACCAAGATCAATTACTATATGTCTACCATTGGGTGTCTTAATATGTGCAGCATTGCCATGTTCCACATCCCAAAAAGTCACTTCTGTTTGATTCATACACTTGCCCCCGCTTTCCCGCTTAAAAGCTTTCCGAGAATATCTCGCAAATCTAAAATGTCCTAGTTATCCCCATTATCTATATTTTCAACAATAATACTGATAATTATATCCAATTTTTTACTTAACCCTTTACCTATGATAATCCGTTACCATCTACAAGATTTAATTTAAAAAGACATTAACTACGATTCAACGCTTGAACTTAGCAAATAGAGGATGATGATCAGAGAGTTTGTGATTTCTCTCTATACTGTACTCGAGAAGTTCAACTCCTCTATAGAAGATAAAATCCAAATGATTTTTCATAAAAGACTTGACCTTATCGCTTTTTGAAAACGGGACATGCGTAAAATGGAGCTCTTTCATCTTTGTGTGCAGAAACTTCATCCTATTTTTATTCCACGAGTTAAAATCCCCTGCGATGATCATCGCCCCATCATAATCATCGATGATCTTAATGATCCTATCTATCTCTTTATAGTAGTGTCTATTTTCTCTTAGATTGATAGCATGAAGATTTAAGATCAACAAAGGGGAGCCGTCCTTAAAAGAGTGTCTTGTCAAAAGCAGACTCTTGCGAGGACCAAATATCAACTCTTTGCCATGCGAAAGGAAAGATTCGCTATACATTGTTTTGCATCTTGTTGCCGTCAAAACGCCGTAAAATGTAGAGCTTTTTTCTAGATTTGCAGCGGCACTGAACGGTAAATCCGGAAGATTTAGCTCCGTATCGTGTTTAAAATCAGCCTCTTGAAATATATAAAAATCAACGGGCTTTCGATTGGAAAACTCAGTGATATAGTTACTAAATGAGAAAGTATCATTGTTTTTGTGTACATTCCAGCACAGGATGCTAAATTCATCCGAAACAGTATCATCGCAATCTATACGAGAATAGCTATGATGATACATAGACGGTTTGATAAGAAGACATTTTAATTCGTTTAACATAAAATATTATAGCATAAGCATCAAGGAGGGTTGAGCAATTATGATTGCTCTCTATTCCTCATCGAAGATGATAAACAAAGATACTGACTTGCTTAGTGTCATAATTGAGTGGGCCGGCCTCAGATGAAACATAAAAATATCCTCCACCTGGTTGTCTATGGATATCGTATTTTGATGCTGGTACATCATATGCTCTAAAAAAATCCTTTAGTGTATCAACTCTCCTCTTTGCTAAACCGCCTGCTTTACCATGAACAATTATTGTAAGCTTACTGTCTTCACTATCTTTAAGCGCTTCTGCTATCCTTATCAAATGCGATGTTACTCCTGCTCTAAAATCTTTACCTGAAGACTTAAATAGTTTCATCTGTACATTCTCTCTAACTATCTCTCGAACTTCATCTATGCTAAGTGCGGATATACCTGATATACAAGAAGTGTTTATACTTCTTTCTGGAATTATACTTTTTAAATAGCAATGCGCCTCTGGACCTTGAATCGTACCCGGTTTAACAAATGTCCAAGCTTTACATGGCTCTTCACTATCACACATTGCCTTGCACTCTTGAGCAGTTGATATCTCGGTAATTACACTATAGTCCCCGCCTAGTCTGTCAGTATTATCCTCCATTTCTCTAGCAAATACCATAGATGTGCCGATGCTCACCAGTAGAGCTGTGATGCGAATAATTTTTTTCATTTTTTATCCTTTTTAAGTTCAATGCATCAAAGCATAGCACACAGATATCGCATATCTGTTCCGTTACTATGCTATAATATTTTATGCTTAATAAAATCAAACACATACACTATAAAGACATTTTTCTCTATGGATTCTATGGAAGTTATATTGCTATTACTTCATTGTGCATAACCATTTTAATATCAGTATCATCTTTACACTTCTCTTGCCCATGGTAGGTTTCATCTTGCTCTCAACTCGAAAGATGATGATTCATATGGGGATCTATTTTTTCATTTTGGCTATCATATTTGGCTACGGATACAGCACTCATGAGACGCATGCTTTGCTCTATAGTGCTCAAAATATGAGTGCCTATATCATCGCACTCTTATTTGTCCTCGCATTTGGCACCTTTTACCATGTAGCCATCGAGCGCACTTATGTAGAGCTCGAAGATGCAAATAGGCAAAAAACATTTTTACTCAAAGAGATACATCATCGCGTAAAAAACAACCTCAACCTTGTAGCATCAATCCTCGGACTTCAAAAATTAGAGAGTCACTCTCCTGAAGTGCATAGGCTAATAGATCAAAACAAGTTACGCCTAGAGTCTATAGCAATGGCACATGAGATGCTATATGTGCAAGATAACTTGGCGGATATTGACTTTAGCGCCTATGTTTTGAAACTGACAGATTATATTTTGCAGACTAATAAAGGTACAGAAAACATAAAAGTTGAGATTGAGATGATTCCTTTGAAACTTCCCATTGAAAGTATGATTCAATTTGGTATTATGATCAATGAATTGATGATTAACTCTATCAAATATGCATTTAACGGCAAAGGCGGGACTATAGCTCTAGGGCTTGAAACGCTCAATAACAAATTGATCTTTTCTTACAAGGACGATGGAAAAGGTTTTGATATCACAAATACACCCAAAGGGTTTGGAGCCAATCTAGTAGAGATGACCGTCTCACAGTTAGATGCCAAGATGACTATGGATACTCATAAGGGGACAACATATAAGATTGAATTTACTAGGGAGAATAATGAGAATAGTCATAGTTGAAGATGATGTAATACCTGCAAATTATCTGAAAAAGATACTTGAGCTAGAAGGGCATGAAGTGATTGCTATGATTGCTTCGGGTGTTGAGGCTATTGAGGTTACAAAACGAGAAAAACCGGATCTTATTTTCATGGATGTAATGTTAAAAGATCATATGAGCGGGGCAGAGGCTGCAACAAGAATTCATTATGCTTATCCTGAAATACTCATCGTATTTCTTACGGCATATTCAGATAAAGAGATGATAAATTATGCTGTAGAATCTGAAGCTTTTGCTTATCTGCTAAAGCCCTACAGAGATCAAGAGATTTTGGCAACATTAAAGTTGGCGAATGCAAGATTGGCTATCGACAAAAAACCGATAAACGATAAAAAAATCTTTCTAGAAAACAAAATATATCTAGCAGATGGCTATATCTATGATAGTCAGATAAAGAGACTTTTTTTACACGATAAAGAGGTGGCGTTAGGTTCTAAAGCTCTGCAACTTATCGAACTTTTATGCCAAAACAAGCATATAACTTTAGAAGCTGATACCATAATTGAAAAACTATGGGACAACCCAAAGTCAAATCAAGCACTACGCTCCCTTGTCCATCGCATCAGGGAAGCAACAACACAAAATATAATCTTAAATAAAAATAGCTTCGGATATAAAATCGGATTACTTGAGAAACACTCATAATCAATTTGGGAAATAGGCGTTAGGTGTCGCAATGGCACTGCTCTTTATCACTCTCTAAATTATCGCGATTAAGACTCTTTTGTTACAATGAATGACCAAAGCAAGGAGTTTTTATGTCTTTACAGGACTTTAGAAAATCAGGCTCAAGTGTCCTTATGCCGGTATTTATCCCTGCCGTTATCGTCATAGGGCTTTTGGTGATAGGAACCATAGCCAATCCAAATCTAGCAGGTGAAATATTTGCCTCGATGCTCGAGTACATCACCGAAGATTTCGGCTGGTTCTATATGCTTTCTGTTGCGCTTTTTCTCATCTTTATCATAGCTATTGCTATCTCACCTTGGGGTAAGACCAAACTCGGGCCCGATCATTCTGAGCCTGAGTATAGTTTTAGTTCGTGGTTTGCTATGCTCTTCTCCGCAGGATACGGCATCGCACTTCTTTTCTTTGGAGTTGCCGAGCCTATCATGCACTATGCCGCTCCACCCGTTGGTGATCCACAAACTATAGAGGCAGCCAAACAAGCGATGCAGATATCTTTCTTTCATTGGGGTTTTCACATCTGGGGGATATATGGATTAGCGGGATTAAGTCTTGCTTACTTTGCATTTAGACATGGATTACCGCTTTCTATGCGCTCTACACTCTATCCTTTCATTGGCGATAGGATATACGGCTGGCCGGGACATATCGTTGATATCTTTGCTATCTTGGGTACCCTTTTCGGGGTTGCTACGACTTTGGGGCTCTCTGTTGCGCAGATCAATGCAGGACTTCACTATCTTTGGGTAGATATCCCGGTAAGCACGACTGTGCAGATACTCCTGATCGCATCCACTACGGCTCTTGCACTCTTTTCCGTAGTAGCGGGGATGGATAAGGGTATCAAACGGCTCTCTATTGTTAATATGCTCCTCGCTATTGCTTTGATGACATTTGTTTTTTTAGTAGGGCCGACTATCTTTATCTTAAATACTTTTTTAGAAAATATCGGGAGTTATCTCAGCAATATCGTTGAGCGAACATTTAGCTTGCAAGCCTATAGCGCAAGTGATTGGATGGGGCACTGGACACTCTTTATATTTGGTTGGACCATCGCATGGGCACCATTTGTGGGACTTTTCATCGCCAAGATCAGTCGAGGCAGAAGCATCAGAGAGTTTGTCTTTGGCGTTATGTTTGTTCCGACCCTATTTACCTTTTTATGGTTCTCTGTCTTTGGTGATACGGCGTTGCATATGGTGATGATGGATGGATACAACTCTTTGATCACTGAGGTACAATCCGATAAAGCCATAGCGCTTTTCAAACTTTTTGAGCACCTGCCTCTAAGCTCTTTTATCTCTTTTATGACGGTTATCTTGATCATTACCTTCTTTGTCACCTCGTCGGATTCGGCTTCTCTTGTGATCGACTCCTTAGCCTCGGGCGGTGTAGCAAAAACACCGCTTTGGCAAAAAGTCTTTTGGGTGAGCATCGAAGGGGTTGTCGCCTCCGTCCTTTTGGTTGCCGGTGGACTCAAGGCTCTACAGAGTGCATCTATAGCAAGCGCTCTTCCTTTTGCGCTCATCATGCTCTTGGCCGCACTTGGAATGTGGCGCGCGCTCGTGATAGAAAACCATAGAAATACAAGCTTAGAGCAAGATATCAACATAGACATTGCTCCTACTATTGATGATGCGAGGCAATGGAAGAACAGGCTAGCAGAGCTTATCACTTTTCCTCAAAAGGAAGAGGTAAGTGCTTACATAAAACACAATGTCTATAATGGTATGCAAAAAATCAAAAAAGAACTTAGTAACTCAAGCTGGCACTGTGATGTTGTGTATGATGAAACATCTATTCGCTCGATCATCACTATCTACAAAGATGAAAGCACCAAGTTTATCTATGAGGTACGTCTCAAAGAGTATACTATGCCCGAATTTGCACTCCTTGATGCCGATAAAGCACAAGAACACTACTATAATGCCGAAGTTTTTTTACGAAGAGGCGGACTCCATTATGATCTCTACGGTTTTGAAGAACATACGGTTATCCATGACATCATCAGTCAATTTCAAAGATACCTCCGCTTTATGCACACAACTCCGGGAACCCTACCATGGGATATGGATGAGCATGATGAGATGCTCAACGGTGATCTAGGAATAAAGAAATAATCTACGCGCTGCAATCGGTTGTCACTCGATCGATAAGCGTGATATACCATTTGCCTTCGATTTTAGCGATATAAAAGATAAAATCCGAACTTGTATCGACAACGCGGATACTGTTGCTCTCTAGAAATTCGATCTTTTTTAAAAGTGCATCATCGTAAGTTTGCGCATCATACTTGGCATGAAATGCCACGATAGATGAAGGAAGCGGGTAGCGAAGTTCTCTTGAATAAAATATACCTTCTTTGTCATAGACGAACTCTCCGCAATCAAATTCGACATATTCCTTACGCATCTTTTTCCGGTTATCCTCAACATTAACGATAGCCCCATACGGCATATGTGGCCAATCTTCACCCTTAAGCGGTAAAGCATCGAGTATCTCAAACTCATCGGGCACCCCTATCCTATAGATATCAAAGATGCCAAACTCTTTATTGATATATTTCGCATTGATTGCCTTGATGTCATGTTGAGATGCAAGGTGAAGGATATCTGCTATCACACTCTCAACCTCATCTTTTTGCACATTTGGTTCGCAAGATGTAGTACTGCTTAGAGCCACCAATAAGCTCGTAGCAAGTACCAGTGATCGTATGATCTTCATTGTCAACCTTTGTAAACTTATCTCATTGTTTGCAATCATAATTGATGATTACTTTGGCACAACCGGCAATATGAGGTGCTTCTACAGGCTTTTTCGTGTCAATCGTAACATTACAATCATAATCTAGTGTGCATAACTTAGAGGTAAGTAGAAAGATTGGCGGTATACTTGTCTTCTCTTGTGATGTAGTATCTGTCTTGAGTAATCTCACAACATCATCTGTGATATTGACAAAACGAGTTGAAGTTTCATTTACCTCATCTTGGGTTTGCTCTTTGGGTTGCTCACTCTTTGGCAAAACAGACGATAGAGACGCTTCATCTTGTGAGTTTTCAATTGTAGATATAAAGGCATCGGATGCAATCTTTCGGATCATGCGCAAATCACGCGCCGCATTGGCAGGCGAAACATAATCACCATAGGTCAGTATCTTATAACCTTTAGATGATATATGTGACTTTAGAGTGATATCATAGGCGCTTGCGCTTTTGTACATATCATCTATGGTTTCTTGTTGTGTAGCTGCAAGAAGTTGGATAGTATACTCACCTGCAAACACCTTCATAATACTTATACAGCATATGACAAAAACAGTAAAAAAGCGCATCGGGTTCCTTCTTTTTTAATATATCTATTGATAGCTTATGTTAGAAAAATAAAAGTTATACACTTTTATTTTGTCTCAACCACCTCTTCTTGAGATTGCCCTGCAATAGGTGCTTCAGATGTAATGTTAATAAGACGCAATGGCGCTTCTTCCATCTCAGGCTGCATGGTTGAAGCATCTTCTGCCTCTTCGGTTTTTGGTGCAGCCGTTTTTATCTCTTGAGCTTTTGGTACAATTTTTACCTCTTCACTCTTTTGGACTTTAGATTTCTCCACAACGACAGGTGCTTCTTTTTTGCTAGGAGTTTCTTGCACTTTTTTTACTTCTTTAACCTTTGGCTTTGGCGCAGGAGATACTTTTTCTATCTTTTGTGCAACTTGTGTCTTTTTGATAGTTTGCACCTTTAGATTCTTTTGCTCTTTTTTTACAATCGGCTTTTTAGACACACGAAGCGTAGATACAAATGCATCAGGTACTGCTTTGCGTGTCAACGCAATGTCTTTTTTAGCAGCCGCCATAGAGTCGTATCTGCCACAAGTAAGCACATTGCGACCTTTGGAGTCAACATAAGAGTGCCAAACGACATTACACGGTGCCACCATCTTCCTTACAGTATCTATAGACTTTTGGTCTTTGGCAACGATAAGTTGAATCGTATACTCTTCTGCTGATAAGCAAAGCGTTATACTTGTCAATAGTATAAAGAGAGAGAAATAACGCATTGTCTTGTCCTTCATTTTATAATAATAGTATTATAACTCATAATAACAAAATCATCATTATAAAATATAAATAATTTACATACAATCAATATATGCTATCATAACGCTCAATAAACTTCTCTTAAGTGATTACGATGATGAATGTACAGAGTCAATTTTGTAAAAATGCCGATGCATATGAGAGCTACAGTGTCATCCAAAAAAAGGTTGTTAAAAAGCTGCTAGAGAAGATAACCGATAACCCGCAGTGCATCCTTGATATCGGATGTGGAAGCGGAACTGTTTATAAGTCTATGGCTTGGCATCCGAAAAGATTTGTCGCCGTTGATTTTGCCGAAGGGATGCTTAAGATGCACCCAAAAGATGAAAATATGGAACTCCATATTGCGGATTTCAATCAAAAAGGATTTTTAGAAAAATTTGAGAATCATCGATTTGAGAGAGTTATCTCATCCTCTGCACTCCAATGGGGGGATGATCTCGATGATATATTTGGGCAAATTAGCCTCTTGGGTGCTCCTGTCTCTTTGGCTATCTTTACATCAGGCACATTTGAAACTCTGCTCAAAACGGCATCGATCCCTCCTTTGCTGCGCTCAATAGATGAGATAATCGCGCTTTCAAAAAGATATTTTAATGCCGAACATGAGATATTGAGGTACTCGCTTGAATTTGCAAGCGTGCGCGATATGTTTCGATATATGAAAAAAAGCGGTGTGGGCGGAGGAAGAAATCTCTTGAGTGTAGGACAGATGCGAGAGTTGATGCGTGATTATCCTCTTAATTATCTGGAGTTTGAAATTGTCTTACTTCATGAAAAAGATTAACAAAGAAGTTAGCTTTGCTCTTTAACTCCTATATATTTATTTTTCTCTTTTTACCCATAGCTTTTCTCTTTTATTTTTATCTAAACCATAAAGGGTTTTCGTCACTCAGTAAGCTATTTTTACTTTTTTCATCTCTCTTCTTTTATAGTTGGTGGAACATCATTTATCTGCCACTCATACTCTTTTCTATGCTTTTCAATTATACTGTCGGTCTTAAGATAGCAAAAAATGCAACAGAAACGTTTATAAAGAAAAAACCGCTTTTGATTTTTGGGCTCGTTGTCAATGTGTCACTGTTAGGATACTTTAAATATTATGATTTTTTTATCACAAATACTAATCTCTTGCTTGATACAAACTTCTCATTGATGCATATCGCATTGCCACTTGCTATCTCTTTTTTCACATTTCAACAAATCGCCTATCTGAGCGATAGTTATTCGGGTCGTGTTAAAGAAAACAACTTTATAAACTATGCGCTTTTTGTGACATTTTTCCCGCAACTTATCGCGGGACCAATCGTCCACCATAAACAGATGATGCCACAATTTGCTTCACGCGATAGTAAAAGCTTAAATTATGAAAATATCGCCAAAGGTATCTTCATCTTTGCTATAGGTCTCTTTAAAAAAGTAGTCGTTGCAGACACTTTTGCACAGTGGTCCAATTATGGCTTTGGTAGTCCTTATGATCTTAATCTTATAGAGGCTTGGGTAGCGAGCCTCTCATTTGGATTTCAGCTCTATTTTGACTTTAGCGGCTATACCGACATGGCAATCGGCATAGCATTACTTTTTAATATCAAACTTCCCGTTAATTTCAGATCACCCTATAGGGCCTTAAACATACAAGAGTTTTGGCAACGCTGGCATATCACGCTTTCGCATTTCTTGAGAGACTATATCTCCATACCTTTGAAAAAAAGAAAAATTACATTGCATGTAAACATCCTGTTGACATTTCTTATCAGTGGCATCTGGCATGGTGCAGGGTGGACATTTGTTATCTGGGGATTGCTGCATGGTATGGCACTCGTGATAGTAGATGTATGGAAAAAAATTGGCTTCAAGATAAACATCATACTAGCATGGCTGATTACCTTTAACTTCTTAAATATCACAAGAGTTTTTTTAGAGCAGACAAATATGACTCCAAACAAAAACAACATCTTTTTTACAGCATTGCTACTATTAATCTCAATGGCGTATCTGCATAGAGAAATAAAATTTTACTACTTTATCTTTTAAGGAGCAAAGATGATGACATACCAAGATTGGATCAAGGCAGTATTTATCTCTTTTTTTATCGCTTCAGCAT
Organism: Sulfurovaceae bacterium; assembly: GCA_037383745.1. Classification (GTDB taxonomy): domain Bacteria; phylum Campylobacterota; class Campylobacteria; order Campylobacterales; family Sulfurovaceae; genus BN30871. The sequence continues at coordinate 21,343 of JARROQ010000026.1, read as the reverse complement.
CATTGATAGGATTTAACTACTGCGTGGATCCAATGCAGCAATATAGGATTAGTAGTTTTTATCCGATATATTTTGAACCAATAATGGCGAGATACCTCAATGCAGGTTTAGCTAAAAATTATAACTACAACTCGATAGTACTTGGCACTTCTCATACAGCAAACTTTATCATTTCCGAGGTAGAGAGCAATTTGGATTTCAATCAAACTATCAAACTCTGCATAAATGGAGGGAGTGCGAAAGAACAAAGTATTATCCTGCAAACAGCTATCGAAAATAATAAAAATCTAGAGCGTGTATTGTGGGGGGTTGATATCCTCTCTTTTTCGGGATCACCCGAAAGAGAAAAAAGAGGAAAAGGGTCATTCCCTATGTATCTCTACGACAAAGAAATATTTAATGACTATAAATACCTCTACTCCGCAGACACCTTCATGCACTCTCTTGAGGCACTCTTTTACCCTATTATAAAACCAAAAGATGATCCATGGTTTAAGCGCAACTATATGTACCAATGGCAACACAAGCGTAAAAAACAATTTATAATTAACCGTGTTTTAAGAATTTACAAGATGGAAGAGGAGGAATACTCCAACAGAGATAAAAAACAATATTCATTTGCATGTTTGAAGAAAAGTTTTGATGAGAATTTTTTAGATACCATAAGAAACAATCCACATATACATTTTAAGATATTTTTTCCTCCCTACTCTCTACTGCATTTTAAAGTACTCGAAGAAAATAAAATCCTTGATGATGTAACTGATTTTAAAAAATATCTTCTTAAGCAACTCTCAGTACTTCCAAATGTAACGCTTTATGATTTTCAGATAGCAGACCATATCACCTCAAATCTACATAACTACAAAGATACTGCGCATTATCATCAAAAGATAAGTAGTTGGATGCTTGAGGAAATGGGCCAAGGCAGATATATAGTTTCTGATGAAAATATCAATGAAAATATTAAGATGTTTAAAAAGCAGGTTGCAAACTACACTTTTGATACGAAGATAGATGCTGCAAAAAAATAAAAAATATTGTGATTGATTTTTTATTGAAGCTGGCTAGGGAGGGATTGCCTGAACTTTTCAGGCAAGATGTTACACGGGCCAGGAAGAGGCTTAGCCTGCACAATAACTATTTTATTTACTTGTGCCTCTTAGATCCACCAACCCGTTCATTACATTTTCAAGCCCACCATAGACATTGAGCGTACCTACAGTCTGAGTAATCTTCTCGAGTGATTCAAGCTCTTTAAGCCTTGCTAACGCAGGGTTGTCTTTCATCAACTTCGCTGTGTTCAAAAGAGATCTTGTTGCAGCTGTCTCTTCTCTTCTTTGGATGTTATTGGCTTCTGCGCGCTTGGTTGCTTCAATTACTTGATTAAATATTTCGCGCATTTCACCAGGTAAAATAATATCTTTGATATATACCGCTGCAACTTTTACTCCAATAAGTTCACAAAGTATATAGAATCTCTCATAGGCTTCATCATTGAGTCTGTGTTGCTTGGCAACAATCTCATCAACCTCTAGCGCTCCCATATGTTCTCTAATGGCAAATTGGAGTTGCTTGTAAAGATACTCTTTTGGATCCTCTGCCTTGGTGAGATATTTCATCCCATCTTTAACCTTATAATGCAATGTGACATTACATCTTAGAGTTACTTTGTCTTTTGAAAGTAGCTCTTGCCCTGTAATTTCAAGCTCTTTAATACGAGTATCAATTCCTCTAACATCTACATCATAAAAATCTGTATAGAAGTAGTGTCTACCTGCCTCAAGAGTATAAGTAAATTTTTCATTTACAAAGAGGTATCCTATCGCATTTTTATCTACAATAGTTTTTTTGATTCCATCAACTTTGGAGAGCCTGTCAACATATTTGATATGTCTATCATCTACTTTCATCTGCTCTTTTATATTGATTTTCTCTACTTTGATATCAAGCTCTTTAAAGTAAAGTTTCACCGTACCTGCTTCTAAAAGCTCTACAAAGTTACCGTCCACCCAAACATACGCCCTCTCATCTTCAGAGAGTTGTACCTTTTGAAAGTACATTTCTACTTTATCCGGATACATTTTTAGCATTGTTTCACTCTTTTTAGTAGAAAGACTATATTCATTGCGAAAAATACGCTCTATGCTATAGTGTCTCAACCATCTAAAAATTCTGTGCACACCTACATCTAATACTTTTACAAATTTTTCATCTTTGTAAAGCAATACCTTTTCATTTTCTTTTACATCAATTGTAAACATATCATTTCCTTTGTATGACCATAATGCGGAACGAGGTGGAACAATGGGGTCTAGTTAATGTATCACTCATCTTAAGTGAGTGCATACTTTAACCTTTTCGCATTATTACAAGACCTATGCCCTAGCGATTACAGTCTTCTTTGTATTTGATGAGAGATAAGCTCTCTCAGGCTATAGAAATAATCCTCTTAAGGATTTGCTTTCGACCACTTAGCTACAAGTTTAACAGACTTGGTGGGATTCGAACCCACGATTTTGTTTATTGTCACTCTACCCACTGAGTTACGCATCATCTGATACGGCAGGAGTCGAACCCGCGACGAACAATTGGCGATGTCATTCAAGCAAAATTGCTTATAACGGACTAATCCGTGCCCTACATCTTGGGGTGCGTTCTTATACATCACTTACAGTGTAAGTATGCAAGCAAGCAACTTCAACTGCTTTTGCACAGTGTTATTATAAGGCAGTTTTTGGACGTATCATGTCCGAAAATTATTTTATAGTTTCAGGCTTGATCGATCGATATTTTTAAGTGTACTCATTTTTTTCTCTAAACTTCGCTTAATCATCTTCTGTTTTTCATAAAGTAACGGCGTATGCTTACCTCTGCGCGCAACCGCACAAGCATCTCTCTTCTCCCATAACTAGCCCAAGGAGTCTGTAAGTTCGCAAAGAACTTTTCAACCTCCTTATCTATGAAAAAACTTTTTTTGGTATATTCTACCTCTTCTATCATCGTGACACGACGATACTCTACTGTGTTTTTTGAGGAATTAATACCAACGAGGTAGAAGTTTTCATTGAGAAAAAGAATTTTATAGGGTTGGAAGCGATCTTGAGTAATGGCTCTTTCTGTACGATAGCGTATTTTAATTTCTTTTTTAAATTTAATGCTATGCTCAAGCTTTTTAAGTATTTCTCTATCTTTTACGTTTTCAAACGGGCGAGATTTGAAATCATAGACGCTCATTGATTGTTCAATAAGTGCTTGAGTTTTTTCAGAGATAAGTGACTCTTTTTGAATGATTCCAAAAAGGTTGACAATGTTTGCTAGTGTCATCAAATCTGTAGCATTTAAAACCTCTTCGAGTAGCACTTTTTTATATGCCTGATAACACTCACCTTCTTTACTCATAAAGTCCCCAAAGAGTTCTTTGATTAGCTCAAAATCACGGCGAATCGTTCGATCGCTTACTTCATAGGCTGTAGCTAGGTTGGTAACACAAAGTTTTTTACCGGCATTTAGCTCTTTTAGGATTTCGATAGTTCGGTATAGGCTGGATTTTTGGCTCATTTATCTTGACTCCAAATTTCATTTAACTCCTTACAAGCACCTTCAGATTTCAAACGACAGGCTTTTTGGTACAATAACTTCGCATGATTTTTATCTTTTATTACACCTTCTCCCTTTAGATAAAGATATCCTAATATGTAACAAGCATATTCATCATTATGATCACAAGAAGCTTTATAGAGTTTAAGTGCTCTATTTGTGTCTTTACTCACACCTTGTCCAAAATCATATTGTATAGCCAAATGTGTACATGCTCTATCTATACCTTTTTTACATGCAAAATTATAAAACTCTTTAGACTTATTGTAATCTAACGATATTCCCTCTCCATATTGATACAGTGTACCAAGATTAAAACATCCAATTGCATTCTCCCCATTACATGCTTTTTCATATAATGTAAATGCTTTTAATTTATCTTTTTTAACACCAAAACCATTCTGATACAGATATCCAAGATTAGAACATGCTCTATAAAAGTTCTTTTCACAAGCTAATTTAAAAAAAGTTTCCGCCTTAGTATAATCCTTGGACTTTTGATATTTAGCACCTAAATCATTAAGATACTCACCCGCATAAGTATCAAATATATTTGCATGCAAATTTAAAGTAAAGAATAATAAATATATTAAAAGTTTTTTCATCAGAAATATCCCCTTTTTTCTATCGGACAAAATACGTCATTGAAATATTGTACCATTTTTCAAACAAAAAACAAGGAGTAAAAAATGAAACATTTTACACAGAACCGTAGACAAAACATGCAACCTATAAACAATAAAACAAATATAAACAAGGAAAACAATGGACAATCTAACCATTATCGCTTCGGAGACGAATTGGATCGATATTCGAAGCGTAGAAACACTTAAACAGATCGCACGCTACGAGAGTGTGCAAAAAATAGTGGGTCTGCCGGACCTCAGTGTAGGAAATGTTCCTAACGGTATGGCAGTACTTACAAAAGATCGCATCTATCCACATCTGATCGGTGGAGATATCGGATGCGGAATGAACCTTTATGAAATAGCTCTAAGTCCCTCAAAGACAAAGAAGCTAAAAGTAGATAAGTTTGAAAAAAGACTAGGCAAAATTGATAGCCTTGAGGATGTAGAGCTGGAGGATGATACACATCCAGGATACAACCTTGGAACGATAGGCACAGGGAATCATTTTGCTGAACTGCATCTTATAAATGAAGTTAAAGATTACACTTTTTTTAAACAATTGGGTTTAGATGAAAATTCACTTTATGCTTTAGTTCATAGCGGTTCTCGTGCATTTGGGCAGGTTGTATTTGACAAAGTGGCAGGACAATACAATCCAAGCGAGGGATTATCAGTTACTCAAGCAAATATATATTTACAAGAGCATGACAGAGCAGTTACATATGCAAAACAAAGTCGTCAACAAATAGCAAAAAGATTACTCAAAGCTATAAAAATAGAATCTCATTTAAAGTGTGTGAGTGATACAGCACACAATAGCATTGAAAGAACAAAAGATGGTTTACTGCATAGAAAAGGTGCGACACCTACAGATAAAGGTGCCGTGGTGATAGCTGGAAGTAGAGGGACTCTTAGTTACCTTGTTATTCCAAAAAGATAAAAAACTACTCTATGAAGAGGCACCACAGGCGTATAAAAATATTGATATCGTAATAGATGATTTGGTAGATGCTGGACTTGCAACTGTTATAGCTACATTTAAACCAATCCTTACATATAAGGAGTAGCTGATGCTTATATATATTAGTAGCGGTAACGGTGTAGATGAAGTGTGTAGAGCATTATGGCATTTTAGCAAGTGGTTAGAAAAAAACTATAGTTTTGAGATAATCTCCATAGAAAAAAATTTGTGCAAAGAGTGCTATAAATCTATCTTATTAAAAAGCAGTGACCAAGGGTTTAAGGACTTAGAAGGTACACATCTTTGGAGATCTACAAGCCCTTTTAGACCAAAACATAAAAGAAAGAACTGGTACTTTTCTTTGCAATGTTATGAAGAGAGTCAAATTGAGAGCATAGACAAAACAAAAATCATCTATCAGACCATGAAAAGTCCGAAAAAAGGTGGACAGCATGTTAATACAACATCAAGCGGAGTAAGAGCTTTATATCCATCCCTTAATATTGAGGCAATCAGTTATGATGAGCGAAGCCAGCATCAAAACAAAAAGATAGCACAAGATAGACTTTTGAAAAAAATAGCATTAATCAGTCTTGAACAAATAGATAAAGAAGCTCTGATAAGATGGAAAGAGGGCAAAGAGATAACAAGAGGAAACCCTGTAAAGGTTTTTGAGGGAGCGAAATTTTTGGAGGTGAAAAAATGAAAATAATCTCAAAATTTCATGATTATTATGACATTGGTATTGCCTATGGTGTAGATGAAAAACTAAGATTTGAACGAATTACGATGGATGCATCAACTACTATAGATGAATTGCGAAGTGTGACGAAGATGGTTTATAAGAAACAATCTCAATATTATAGAATACTATGCCACTTTAATGTGATGCTGTTTTGTGGTAAAGCATATCCTTTGGTGTATATAAAAACAGAAAGTATTACTAAAGAAAATAAAAAGTTTATCTATAAAAGCGTAGATGAGAACTATTGTTATAGCGTAGAAGAGGTAGATAAATATATAAGTAACCATCATATGCCATTAAGCGAGCTAAAAGATGATTATGAAACAATGGGATATAGCTATTGGCAAGCTAAAGATTTTAAAACGTATGTAAAAAATCATTTTACACAAACATTTGAAAAAACTTTAGCACTGTTTGAACTATATAAAAAGCCATACTTTTACATAGAATCTAAATATTGGATTAATGAAAAAGGTATAGATTGTATATCTATAAATACTATACTTTTACCACAACTCAAACAGTACAAATTTGTAAACGTAGTACCACCAATGCAAGCTTTTCAAGAGATATCAATGTACCTTGGAGCATTAGATTTGGTTGAAGAGCAAACTGTGTGTATCGAAGACAAGTATTTAGCTCAAGCAAAAGGATTTGACTGTTACTCATTTAAAAATCTACCTTCAAAAAATAGAATCAAAAAATGTTAATTATTTTGGACATAATACGTCCAAAATAGTTTGTATAATACCCCTATCAAAATAAAATAAGGAGAAAAAATGAACTTAAGAGAATTAGGGTTTTTAGATATAAACCATGATAAATTCAAAACAGCTAATACACCATACAAAATATATGCTGAACTATTGGATGATACAGCACAAGAACAATTTTATGATGTACTTTCAGAGCCTTATGTTACATATGCAGCCCTAATGCCAGATGCACATGCAGGTTATACAATGCCAATTGGTGGTGTTTGCTCAACTAAGGATGTTATCGTTCCACAATTTGTGGGATTTGATATTGGGTGTGGTATGTGTGCGTATAAAACTGAGTATAACAAAAGTGAAGTGGAAGCTAATGCGCAAACTATTTACAATCAAATAATTGAGCGTATTCCATTGGGATTTAGTAGACATAAAAATCACCAACCTATGAAGATTGATCTTGAGATGACACCTTTTGCAGAGCATATCCTAAATACCTCTGGACGTATGCAACTTGGTACACTAGGCGGTGGAAACCACTTTATAGAAGTAGGTTATGGTAGTGATGATAAGGCGTGGATCGTGATTCACTCTGGGAGTCGTGGTTTTGGGCATAAGATTGCATCACACTATATGTTGCAAGCCTATTTAGAAAAAAATCCTCAAGAGGAAAAACTAGAAAAAGTTATAGAGGATTTTAAAGAGCGCAATAAAAAGTTTAAAGAGCATAACCCTGAAGGTTACGAGAAGAGTCTTAAAAAGTTTATAATAAAGCAAACAGCGGAGCATAACAAAAAAGTAAAGCTAGATAACCTTCCTGGAATCTGGGGACTTGATGTTAAGAGCAAGTTGGGGCAAGAGTATATAAAAGATCAAAATTTTGCACTCGCTTTTGCACTTGAAAATCGTAAAAAAATGATAGAGGTTATTCATAATATAATGAATGAAACTATTGGCGGTAAATTTGAGTTTGAACACTATAATGAAGAGAAGTTTATTAACCGTAATCATAACCATGCTGAGTATGATGAAGAACGTAAAGAGTGGATTCACCGCAAAGGTGCGACACATGCCAAAGAGGGGATGAGTGGTGTTATTCCAGGTAATATGCGAGATGGATCATTTGTAGTAAAAGGTAAAGGGCATGAAGATTCTTTATCATCTTCTTCTCATGGTGCAGGGAGAGTAATGAGCCGTAAAAAAGCAAAAACAAATGTTTCTATGAAAGCGTTTGAAGAATCAATGAAAGGGATTACAGGTACAGTTGATGAAAATACTTTAGATGAATCACCGTTTGCATACAAAGATATTTTTGAGGTTATGAAACTTCAAGATGAACTTGTTGATGTTGTAGAGCATATCAAAGTTCTTATCAATATTAAGGATAATAGTAAGATGAGATTTTAAATTGATTTTATATAGCGAAAATGCTGGCCGGGAGAGGGGGATTCGAACCCCCGGAGGTGTTACCCTCACCGGTTTTCAAGACCGGCACATTCGACCACTCTGACATCTCCCGATAGAAGTAGAATCTTATCAAAATAAGATTAAAAAACATTGATAATGGAGGTGCCACCCGGATTTGAACCGGGGATAGCAGCTTTGCAGGCTGCGGCCTTACCGCTTGGCGATGGCACCATATCCAAACAACGGTGGTGCCCGGAGCCGGACTTGAACCGGCACGGACGCAATGTCCGGGGGATTTTAAGTCCCCTGTGTCTACCATTCCACCACCCGGGCATAAATAAAACCAAATTGTTTGTGTTTATAGAAAATATTTTATGGAGCGGGCGAAGGGATTCGAACCCTCGACCCTAACCTTGGCAAGGTTATGCTCTACCCCTGAGCTACGCCCGCAATCCTAAAAATGGAGTGCAATTATACTCAAAAATGCTTTAATTGTAAAGTGATAAATAAATATTGTCAATCACTTTGAAGCCAATCGATTTTTGAGCCAAGAAGTGATATAATCAAAATAAAAAGGATCGATTTTGAGAAGTGACGAGATAAAAAGAGGTGCAATCAGAGCACCCCATAGAATTTTTTAGATAAAGTAAGTGCTAACATCAAAGATGAAATCAAAAAATGTGGTTGTGTGCCTTTTGAATTTAACACTATAGGTGTAGATGATGGGATTGCCATGGGACATGATGGGATGCTCTATAGCCTGCCGAGTCGTGAGATCATAGCCAACTCCGTTGAGACGATGATGAACGCACACAAGCTTGATGCGATGATAGCCATTCCAAACTGCGATAAGATCGTTCCGGGCATGATTATGGGTGCACTTCGCGTCAATGTGCCGACCGTATTTGTAAGCGGGGGGCCTATGGCAAAAGGCTACACAAAAGATGGTGTGCCTATCGATCTCAACTCAGCCTTTGAAGCAGTCGGTAAATTTGAATCGGGTGAGATTAGCGCAGATGAGCTCAAAGATATAGAGTGTAATGCGTGTCCAAGCGGAGGGAGTTGTAGTGGCATGTTCACTGCAAACTCTATGAATACACTCAGTGAAGCGATGGGGATAGCGCTTCCCGGTAATGGTACGATCTTGGCACTCACAAAGGAGCGAGAAGAGCTCTACAGACAAGCAGCAAGAAGAATCTGCGAGATCGCAAAAGATGAGGCGCTCAGTGAGAAATTTAGATTTAAAAATATACTCAATAAGGCGGCTATCAAAAATGCTTTTGTTGTCGATATGGCGATGGGCGGAAGCTCAAATACAGTGCTACACATGTTAGCAATCGCCAATGAGGCCGGTGTTGATTTTAAGCTCAAAGACATTAACGAGATAGGTAAAAAAGTAAGCCACATCGCAAAGATATCTCCAAGTCTTAGTACCGTGCATATGGAAGATATCAATAGAGCCGGCGGACTCAATGCCGTTATCAAAGAGATTAGCAAGCGTGATGGCGGATTTTTGAGCCTTGATGCTTTAACAATCACAGGTGAAAACCTAGGAGAACGGGTAGCAAATGCTGAGATAAAAGATACGCAGATCATCCACACGATAGATAATCCCTACTCAAAAGTGGGTGGGCTTGCAATCCTTTACGGCAACCTAGCAAGTGAGGGAGCCGTCATCAAAACAGCCGGCATCATAGGCGAACGTACTTTTAGTGGCACTGTGGTCTGTTTTGATTCACAAGATGAAGCGATTAAAGGCATCATAGGGGGCAAGGTAAAAGAGGGAAATATGGTTGTTATCCGATATGAGGGTCCAAAAGGTGGTCCGGGCATGCAAGAGATGCTCTCGCCAACATCGCTTATCATGGGTATGGGACTTGGCGGTAAAGTAGCGCTCTTAACCGATGGTCGCTTTAGTGGTGCAACACGAGGTTTTAGTATCGGGCATTGTAGTCCGGAGGCAGCTGAAGGTGGTATGATCGGGTTGCTTCAAGACGGTGATGTTGTCGATGTAGATGTAGATACCTATGCGATCAATGTCCGCCTAAGTGATGAAGAGATAGCAAATAGAAGAGCGAACTTTAAGCCAAAAGTAAAAGAGCTTACTAGTGTATGGCTTAAACAATACAGAGCACTTGTAACAAATGCAAGTAATGGCGGAATCTTAAGAGGGGAGTAGAAGATTAAAGATATCTTCTAGCACCCTTGTATCTCATTTTATAAAATGGCGATTCCAAGCTTGTAATCGTCACTTTTTTCTTGGCAGAACTTGCATGGATGAATTTATCACCACCGATGTAAATACCGACATGATTGACATATCCTCTTTTATTTTTAGAGGTATCGAAGAAGACAAGATCACCCGGTTTAAGCGCATATCTTGGCACAGGCACACCTGCTTTCGATTGCTCAATTGATGTACGCGGGATACTGATGCCCTCTTGTTTACAAGTAAACATTGTAAATCCGGAACAATCAAAAGTATTAGGCCCTGTCGCTCCCCAAACATATCTTTTACCAAGCTTCTGTTTTGCTAGCGTAGGAATTGCTGCTAATTTTGAATTGTTTATAAATACACTTTGTGTACTCCCCGTGACGATCTCTATATCGTCTGACTCCTCAAAGGTGCTCGCATGTGCTATGAGAACACTTTTAAGTTTTGATTTTTTGTTTGTTTTGGCGACTTCTTTTGGAGTAATTGCGCTAGCAAGCTTTATCGTTCCGCTTGAATGGCCTTCTATAGGTTTGTTTACCACAACCTTCGGACTCTCTTGCGTTGGAATAATAAGCTTTTGCCCTATCTTAATAGATTTTGAATCTTCTTTTTTTATGCTATTAGCCGCACAAAGTTGATCAACCTTTATATCATGTAGTTTTGCAATCTCTGAAAGTGTATCCCCGCTTTTTACTTTATACTCTACCTCTTCGCCTATAAGCAAAGAGCCCCCGAGAGTAAAAGCAACCAAAAGCGAAAATGCTTTTAATGCTTTTTTATCCATATTAAATTTCCTCGTTAAATTTCTTTTTTTGTATTTTATATCTTTTTATTTTTTATCAATACACAACGATTGTAACGAAAAAAGATTAACAAAAAATAAACTTACACTATTCATCACTTTTTTATTGTAAAATAACTTTAAACTTGAGGAGTACTTATGAGGATAATATTTATAGCATTTTTGATACATTTTTTTACCGGGTGTGACAAAAAAGAGGAGAAAAAGGAAGCGACTGTAGAGAAAAATGGTGAAGATAGCTTTGATAGAGAGACTGTTCTTTCCAATATGGGCATAGATATCAAAGGCGATAAAATCACTATTGATAGCAATAAAACTAAAGTCTTTTTAGAGGAGCTTGGAGAGCGGATCGACCAAGAGATCAACGCAACACAAAAAGAGATTGAAGAGGGGAACTTCACATCTGAGAAAATGGGTATCGAGATTACTAAAGAGAAGGTCAGTATTGATCTTAATCAAACAAAGAATTTTTTACAAAATATTATTGATCTTATGGAATCACTCACAAAATAGTAAAAATGGGTGAGGAGAATTTGGGGAGATATACCAAAGAGTGACTCTTTGGTATAAGAAAATATGCCTATTTATTAAGAGCTTTTGTTGAAGCTTCGGCCAATTTTTTAAAGTTTTCCGGCTCATTCATTGCCATATCTGCAAGTATCTTTCTATCTAGCTCTATGTTTGCTAGTTTAAGTCCGTGCATAAATCTTGAATAACTAAGGTCATTCAATCTTGCAGCTGCGTTGATACGAACAATCCAAAGCTTTCTAAAGTCTCTTTTCTTGTTTCTTCTATCTCTGTACGCATAAACAAGCGATCTCTCAAGTTGCTCTTTTGCTTTTCTAAAGTGTTTTCTTCTACCGCTGTAGAATCCTCTTGCTTGCTTGAGTAGCTTTTTATGTCTCGCTCTTCTAACTGTTCCTGTTTTTACTCTCATGTTTTTCCTTTACCTTTTCGGTGTCAAGCCTGCTTGCTTGAACTTGCCTCAATATTGAGGGTTTTTTTAGTTAATCATCTCTTTGATTTTACTCTCATCCGCACTGTTGACATATTTTGGTGAATTCATATGTCTGTGGTGTTTCCCGTCTACTTTTGTCAAGATGTGGCTTCTAAACGCTGTTCCGCGTTTTATCTTACCGCTCTTTTTGATCTTGAAGCGCTTTACAGCACCTTTTACACTTTTCATTTTAGGCATATTTTCTCCTTTCGTAAAATAGAAAATGGGACGCAATTATAGCAAAAGATAATTAAAGTTTCATTTAAAAGCACAAATGCTCATTGTCCCACATAAAATGCAGAGCCTACAATACCAGATACTAAGATAAATTTAGTATAAAAATCTTTCTATTTTTTCTTCGGGGTCAGATACATCGTGACATATCTCCCCTCTTGATGCGCATCTTTTTCAAGCACGGCTATATCTTCTAGCATCGGCCATACTTTTTTGAGCACATTAGCGCCAAGCTCAGGGCTTGCCATCTCGCGACCCTTCAAAAAGACTCGAAGCTTAACATGCTTTTCTTTCTCTAAAAACTCTCTTGCATGCTTCACCTTGTAAGCTATATCATTGTCAGCGATCTTGCAAGAAAATTTGATCTCTTTGATGTCGATAATCTTTTGATTTTTTCTTGCCTCTTTCTTGCGTTTCTCCATCTCATAACGATACTTGCCATAATCCATGATCTTTGCAACCGGCGGTTGCGCATCCGGCGAGATGACCACAAGATCAAGCCCTTGTGATTCCGCTAATTTTAGAGCATCATCTTTGCTCATAATTGAAGGTTCACCGGCGCCTTCGCTTACTACTCTTAACTCTTTTGCATATATCTCATCGTTTATCTGTGTATCGTCTTTCTTCTCTTTTCTGCCTACATTTTGTCTGCTCAAATTTTTCCTTCTTCTAGTTGTTGGGTTAATTTTACCATAAATTCATCTTGTGTTAGATTATACTGCTCTTTGGCTCTTCTATCTCTTATCGCTACCGCTTTACCTTCCACCTCTTCGTCGCCGATGATGACAACATACGGCACTCTCTGTTTCTCGGCTGTTCTTATCCTTTTGTTGAGACTCTCATTTTTATCATACACCTCACTATCGATACCTCTGATTCTTAAGGTATTTTTTAGTGCATAGGCATATTCATTGTGTGTCTGAGCAATCGGCACAAATATCACTTGCGTCGGGGCGATGAAGAATGGAAATTCGCCACCGAAATGTTCGGTCAGAATCGCGATGAATCGCTCAAAAGATCCAAGAATAGCTCTGTGAATCATAACGGGTTGCTTTCTTGTATTATCTTCAGCAACATATTCGACATCAAACCTTTGCGGCAAATTAAAATCTACTTGTATCGTTCCACACTGCCATTTCCGCCCTAGAGCATCTGTAATCTTGATGTCAATCTTCGGTCCATAAAATGCGCCGCCCCCTTCATCGATACCGTAAGGGAGCGAATTTTCATCAAGTGCCTCTTTGAGTGCCGTAGTCGCAACCTCCCATACCGCATCCTCGCCGATAGCTTTTTCCGGCTTTGTTGATACCTCCATGGTGTAGTCAAAGTTGAATTGCTTCATCACACTATCAACAAATTCGACAACCTCTAAGACAACACCTTTTATCTGTTCGGGCGTACAAAATATATGCGCGTCATCTTGTGTAAACTCGCGCACTCTTAAAAGCCCGTGAAGCACACCTGATTTTTCATGACGATGAACAACACCGTATTCATAATATTTGAGCGGTAACTCTCTGTAGCTTTTGGTGCTGTTTTTAAATATCTGAATATGTCCGATGCAATTCATAGGCTTGATGCCATACTCCTGCTCATCAATCTCGGTGAGATACATATTCTCCCCGTAACAGGCGTAGTGTCCTGAAGTTCTCCACATATCTGATTTGAGTATCTCCGGACCGCGAACGGGCTCATAGCCTCTTTGTCTATGTGCATCATGCAAGATTGCCTCAAGCTTATTTCTTAGCCTTGCCCCTTTTGGCAACCAAAAAGGAAGTCCGGCACCCGCTTCTTCGTTGAACATAAAAAGCTCAAGCTCAGTTCCAAGCTTTCTGTGGTCTCTTTTTTTCGCCTCTTCAATCATCGCAACATATGCTTTGAGTGATTCTTTGTCTGCAAATGCTATCCCGTAAATACGCGTTAACATCTCGGCACTCTCATCTCCGCCGAGATAAGCTCCGGCAACACGCGTGAGTTTAAAGTTGTGTAATAGTCCAACAGTTGGAACATGGGGACCACGACACAAATCCTCAAAAGAACCTTGCTTGTAAATAGAGACAACCTCATCGGTAATCCTACTCAAAACAGCAAGCTTGAGATCATCTTTAGCAAATTTTTCTAATGCCTCTTTTTTTGTAATCGTGTATTTCTCTATAGGGAATTTTTGCTTGATAAGCTCTTTCATCTTTTTTTCTATCGATTTAAGATCCTCTTCGCCTATCTTTTGCGGCACCCTAAAGTCATAATAGAATCCTTCATCAACAGTAGGTCCTACAAAAAATTGTGCATCCCCATAAAGCTCGGTGATAGCATGCGCCATAAGGTGTGCGCTTGAGTGTCTTATAATCTCGAGAGCTTCGGGCGAGTTATCATAATATATCTCTTGAAGATTACTACCATCCACTACACTCTGTGTGTCAATGATATCGTTATCGTTATCTAGATAACCTATAATAGTTTTATCCATTTATTCTCTTTCGTCTGTTTAAAGTCGTGATATTATAACAAAAAGTTTTAAGAAGATATATAAAAAGAAGTGGTGATCACGATTGGACTCGAACCAACGACCCCTACCATGTCAAGGTAGTGCTCTACCAACTGAGCTACGCGATCAAAATTAAGAGTAGAATTATATCAAATCTTTCTTGAATTTTATTAGGTGGCCGCGAAGCGGCCGATTTATATTTTCTTGAGTATTTTTACAACCGCAAGAAGTACTACTGCACCGAGTGTCGCAGTAACTATCGTCCCTATAAGCCCGCCGCTTATAAATCTGCCAAATAGAAAACCTCCGACGAATGAGCCCACAATACCTATAATGATATTGCCCAAGAGCCCGAATCCGCCGCCTTTCATAATCTGTCCCGCGAGCCAGCCTGCTACAGCACCTATGGCTAAAAATACCAATATACTAACAAGTTGCGCATCCATAATTTCTCCTTTTAAATACTACTATTATAACTTAACGGCAAAAAAGTTACATAAAATTTTACTCTTCGCAAACCCACTTTGTCTCCTTGCAGAGAGTCTCTAAGTATTCATTTGCTTTTGGCTCGCCGGTTTTGAGTGCCTCTTTGAGATAGCTATATGCTTTCAGTCTATCTTGAATGCTTCCGTCACCCCAACCGTAAATAATGCCCAAATTTAGATTTGCCTTGCTATCACCAAACTCTGAACCTTTAACAAAAAACTCTAAAGCCTTTGGGGTGTTTTTCTTAAATGTTTTTCCACCGTTATAATATAAAAGTGCTAGATTCGTACACGCTTTTGCCACCTCATTTTCACACGCTTTCTCATACCATATTTTTGCCTTGGTTTCAGCGCTTGCATCTGTAGCTGCATCCATATCATAATGTTTAGCAAGATTGTACTGTGAAGATCCATGGTGAGAGTTTGCAGCTTTATAATACCACTTCATCGCCTCTTTCGCATCTTTTTTAACACCAAAACCAAAATCAAGCATAAGTGCCACATTGAACTGCGCTAGAGTGTCACCCTCGCTTGCCAATTTGGAGTAGATCTCATACGCCTGCGTGTACTCTTTTTGATCGTAGAGCTCTTTTGCTTCAGCCAATGTTTCTGCAAAAAGATACCCGCTTGCAATAAGTAAAAATATCAGAACTCTCATAAACTAAACTCCTTTAGATATATATCTCGGCTACAAAAACTTTTGAAACTCTACCACCCAATTTGTAAACACCTGCTTCGATAGAAACATCTATCTCCTCACCGCTTCTTGCTAAAATGCAAACTTTACTCTCTACTTGTTGTTCTTCAAAAGCTCTCACAAATGCAGCTACTATTCCCGTACCACAAGCGAGTGTTTCATCTTCAACACCTCGCTCATAAGTTCGCACGAGCATATTTTTTCTATCTACGATCTTGACAATGTTGACATTGGCATTGTATTTTTCTCTCAGCGCTCTTGCTTTTGCTAGGTCAAACTCTTCTATATCTTTGCGGAAAACAACTAAATGCGGTACTCCACTATCAATAAGCCACCACGATTCACCGTCTTCTATGATCTCTTTGTCTATAATCTTTGGAGTGACCATACTTGAAGTCACATACTCGCCATTGACCTCAGCTTCAATAATCCCGGCACCGGTTAAAAACTCTGCTTTACCCTCTTTGGATATCCCTTTTTCGCAAGCATAATGCGCTACTGCTCTTGAAGCATTACCACACATAGAAGCATTGCTACCATCGGCATTATAAAACTCCCACTCAAAATCATACTCTCCATGTGGAATCAAAACGACCAGTCCGTCTGCCCCTACGCCTGTATGTCTTGCACATAATCTTTTTGCTAATGCCGAACGCTGCTCTTTTTGTTGGTCATGAAAGATGATGAAATCATTTCCACTTGCATTATATTTTGTAGCTCTCACTCTCTATCCTTACAATCACTAAGTATCTGATCTTTTACTCTCTCACACTCACTTTGGAGTTGCTTGAGATCACCGCTATTATCTATCACATAATCCGCAAGGGCTCTTTTTTGCTCTATATCCATCTGTGACTCTATCCGTCTTAATGCCTCTTTGGCATCAAACCCTTCGCGCCGCATAAGGCGCTCAAGCTGTTGCTCTTTTGTTGCATAAACAACCAATGATCTTTTAATATCATAGCGTTTACTCTCAAAGAAAAGAGGTATGTCGATCATATAGGGTATGCCGAGCGCTTCATTTTTCTTTGATTGTGTAACAATTGTATCATAAATGATTGGATGGAGTAAATCTTCAAGCTCTCTTTTCTTCTCTTTGTTTGCAAAGATAAGTTTACCCAATATCTTTCGATCAACCTTAGCTTCCTTGATATACTCATCTCCAAAAAGTGATGCAATCGCCTCTTTTTGCTCATCAAGATGTGCGTGTGCTATCTTGTCTGCATCGATAAATCTGAAGCCATACAAACTCAAAAGTGCTGTAGCAGAACTTTTGCCTGTAGCAATGCCTCCTGTAAGTGCGATAGCGTGTTCAAATATCAAGATTTGATGAGCCCTCTAAACTCTTTTCGTATCATATTTGGCATTGCAAAAGCAGCAATGGCGATATCTGAGTTATAGTATCTAAATCCCTCGGTGAGATCTGCTCTTTGGAGATTGATATCCGCTGTTGGATGAAGCATATTAGAAGCAAAGAGCGCAAAACCACAATGTTGTTGGATAAATAGATACGGCATAACTATCCTAAAATACTCCCCCATTATCTCCATCTGTGTTTTTGCTTTTGCCTTTTCATCCACAAAAGAAGATACCACGCTACTTACAACACCTTTAAGGCTCAATACTCTTTTTACAAGCCCCCAAAATACTCTATCGCTCTCAAAAAGATTTGTTGATACGATGACGATATCGATAGACCCCTCGTCAAACTCTTGTAACGACATGAGAGCATCTTTTGCATCAAGCACTTGAAGCTCACTGTTTTGATGCTTTTTCAGCTCACTCACTATACTCTCATTTTCCCCGATTAAGAGAACTTTTTTTGGTTCCGGATGGACACACATAGGAATATGTGTCAACATCTCATCTTTTATAAAATCCATAGTTACTCCTTAACCAATTCACTTTAGCGATTTTAGCAAAAAAGAAGATAATAAAGTTTAAAAAGAGTAAAATTATCTCAATTTATTTTCTCAAAAGGAGCATCAAAAATGGACAAAAAAGCACTATTGGACTCTCTTTACTTTAGACATGCCTGTAAACTGTTTGACAAAAGTAAAAAGATAGCACAAGAGGATATAGATTTTATCCTAGAAGTAGGAAGACTCTCTCCCTCTTCATTTGGTATGGAGCATTGGAGATTTTTAGTGATTGAAAATGACGAACTCAAGCAGATGCTTAAGCCTGTTTGTTGGGATCAAGCACAGATTACTACCTGCAGTCATCTTGTTATTCTTATAGCCAAGCATCATGATGTTCAAGATCCCACTTATTATAAAAAAATGTTTCAAAGAAGAGGGTTGGATGCCGAAATGCTTGCAGCCTATCTAGAAAAATATGCAAATTTTCTTTCAAATCTTGCATCACCGAAAGCTTGGTGTGAAAAGCAGTGCTACTTAGCGGCGGCAAATATGATGAGTTATGCGGCTCTCATTGGAGTTGATAGTTGCCCGATGGAGGGTTTTGAACATGATAGCGTTGAAAAAATATTGGAAATAGATACAACAAAAGAGAGTATCGCACTCATACTCCCGTTTGGCTATAGAGCCAAAGAGCAAAGTCAAAAATTTCGACTGGAAGCAGAAGAGCTTGTTACGTATATACGCTAAATACTAGCGTACTCTACATGCGAGCTGTAATTTATCATATCCATAGATATCATTCCTAAATTGCAGCTCTCCGCTTGGATTGACCCATGCAGTGAGATAGACAACGTCAACGGGGACACTCTTTGCGAGATAGACATTGGTCTCTTTTGAGCCTTTGAGAATACTTCTTGAACTACCAAGGTTGACATTGCTGTCAACCTCAGAAAATACTCTAAGCATCTCCATTGGCTCAGATAATCTTATGCAGCCGTGGCTAAATGCTCTCGTATCTCTTTTAAAAAGTCTTTTTGTCGGTGTATCATGCATATAGACAGAAAAGTCATTAGGAAATATAAACTTGATCTTGCCCAAAGCATTCCCATATCCTGGAGGCTGAGCAAATCTAAAAGGCACGGTTTTACTATATCTATACTCCTCCCAATCAACTGTTGAAGGATCAACAAGAGGTGCATCCTTTGCCCAACTTTGCGTGATGTTTATATTTTGCTTTTTCATCGCGTCAGGATCTTTGAGCATTTTCGGAATAAACTCTTTTTGAATGATACTATCAGGAACATTCCAATACGGATTGAGCACTATGTAAGCAACTCTACTCCCAAAAACAGGGGTCGGATGTCTTTTATTGCCCACGATCACTCGCATCTTTTTCTTTACTTGGTCATTTTCCATGAAATAGAGCATAAAATCGGGTATATTGATAACAACATGATATTTCTCATCTCTTTGGTTGAACTGCTTAATCCTATCTAAGTTCATCTCTATCTTAACAGCTCTGCTTGCAAGCGACTCATTGAGGGCACTCAACGTCTTAGAGCCTATCACACCGGAACTTGCAAGTCCATTATTTTTTTGAAATCTTTTTACTGCTTCAAGGAGGCACTTGTCATAAAGTTTACTACTATTTAACGAACACTCACCAAGTTCGTCCGTCGCGGCAAGACGCTCTTTTATAAGCGGAATAGCGCTTGATTTCTCTCCCGGTTTGAGGTATTTTTTACCAATGATAATCTTTTGAAGATGACTATTTTGTGCGGCCTCTTTGTAAAGTTTTAATTTTTCTGATAATTTGTCATAGTTGTAGCTAAATGCTCTATTTCCAGCCATAGAAGTCTCAAGATTTCCATTGATAATAGCATCTTTAAGCATATTAGCGGGTGAACCTTTTGTGCCATAATTCACCCATTTTGCGTCAATATCGTAAGCTCTATTTTTAGCTGCAAGTTTTGATTGAAAAAGACTCCAATCCGTACCTCCGCTACCAAGATAACTAAAATACTGACTATAAAGTGTGCTCATGGCAAGCTCAAGCGCAAGCTTGTCTTTTATACTTCCTCTTGAATAAACCGTTGAAGCTTTCTTTTTGAGCTGTAAACTCTTATTGTAAAGAGAGGCGGGAATATTATGTTTATTTGCCTCAATGCTCTTTAAAAGTGATGTTGAGAATGATGAGATTTTATGTTCATGCACCCAAACAGGAATATAATATATATTTTTGTAAAATCTATTGAGATACCCACTAGAACCTTTTTTTACTGTCTGTTGTGTAAAATGAAAAATTACAAAATTATTAACGTTTTTCTACCTCAATAAGCTTTGCTTCTTGAAATCTCAAAGCTACATAGCTCTCTGCTACTTTGATTTCCATTGTACTTTTTGCCAATGAATACTCTTCGAGTTTTATGCTCTCTTTTTCCACAATTCCCATAGAGCTCAGTCTATTTTTAAACGCTCCTGAAGCATTTATCTTTTTTATAATTGCCTCATCGCCTTTTTTCAATTCACTCAATAACACACATACTCCTTACAATATCAAAACAGCTCTATAGACAAGGAAGCTCATTATCCAAGCTGTCGTAGTAGTAAATAGAAATAGGTACCATAGATATTTCCAACTTCCTGCCTCTCTAACAAACACCATAGAAGCGGCAAGGCAAGGAAGATAGATCATGACAAAGACGATAAACGAGATTGCCGAAGCAAAAGGTATCTCTGTTTTGATCTTTTCCATTAGTCCCTGATCTTCCTCGGTTACATCTTCTCCTAACGAGTAGAGCACACCCATTGTAGAGACAACCACCTCTTTTGCTGCAAGTCCCGTTCCTATAGCGACACTCATCTTCCAGTCAAAACCGAGCGGACGGAAAAAAGGCTCAAGCACATGCCCTGTTTTCCCAAGATAACTATTCTCTAAAGATATCTTTTTAAGCTCATTTTGAAGCTCTACTTCTATCTCTGGATTAGCAGCATGTTCTATCTTTGCTTGGTATTGACTTATCAGTGCCTCATCTTTTGGATAATTACTTGCAAACCATACAAGCATTGAAGCTGCCAATATAAATGTACCGGCTTTTTTGAGATAACTTTTTGCCTGCGAATAGACCGTATGCCAAATAAGTTTCAGCGAAGGGAGTCTGTACTTTGGCATCTCCATAACAAAAGGCTCATTTTCGCCTTTAAAGACAAATATTTTAAGCACTTTTGCTGCAACAAGCCCAAAAAGAGCACCGGTAATATAAATGAGAAACAGGATACTCCCGGCATTCTCTTGCGAGAAGAACGCGCCTACAAAAAGGACATAAACAGGTAATCTCGCTCCACAACTCATAAAACCTATGATAAAAAGTGTTATAAGTCTTTCTTGTTCGTTTTTAAGTGTTCTTGCCGCCATATATGCAGGCACAGAACATCCAAATCCGGTGACCAAAGGAATAAAACTTTTTCCATGCAAACCAAATCTATGAAAAAATCCATCAAGCAAAAACGCAAC
>JARROQ010000025.1:0-11631 GCA_037383745.1 Sulfurovaceae bacterium | reverse complement strand
GAATTGGTAAAAGAGAGTGATGCCATCATGCAAGAAGAACTCAAGGCAAGTGGCTATTATGATAAAGTTTGGCAGGCATTTACCGTGCTTCTTAATGTCAGCTCGGTCGGTGTCATGGGAGATAATAGAACCTATGACAATACCGCCTGTGTGCGCATGGTTGAATCAGTCGATGGAATGACGGCAACATTTGCACATGTCCCACATGATGTGCTCGAGAGCATCAGTCGACGGATTATCAATGAGGTGAATGGGATTAACAGAGTGGTGTATGATATAAGTTCGAAGCCACCGGCAACAATCGAGTGGGAATAATTTTTCTCTTCTTTTTGTATCATCTTTAAGAGAGTTGGCTCAGTCACTTACAGGTTAGTAAGTTCCTTCGCAACAACTCTTAAATCTAATACAAAAATAAAAGAAATCGTAGTTCTTCTAAAAAAACAGAAAGCTTTAAATTATGAATGATTTAAATCCTCAATCACCTCACCATAGTCTGACACCCGATGCAAAAAGAAATGTATCGTTAGATATTCTCAAACTCTTGATGGCTTTTATGGTTATCGGCATTCATGCAGGTTTTTTGGGCGAATTTAGCAAGCTTGGTGAGTACTTAACCGTCAATGGTGTTTTTAGAATTGCCGTGCCGGTATTTTTCATCATCAACGGCTTTTATTTTTATCCTGTTTTGTCAAAAAACAATCAATTGTTATGGCTCAAGAGGATAATCTTTTTATATCTAGTGTGGATGACTTTTTATGTGTATTTTTGGTTTAATATCCCGGAATTAACGCTATATGGATTTGTAGAATTGATTGGTAAATTTTTGATTGGATATTTTCATCTATGGTATGTATCCGGCTTAATAGGTGCGGCTATTATTTTGATTGCACTGAGACAAGTGAGCTCAAAATATCTTGTTGCTATTATTGCTATAACATTTATTATAGGTGTTATAATCCAATACGCCGGAAATTATCATCTTTTTTTGGGAACCGTTTTGGATAAAATCTTTAATTTTAATTGGGTTCATAGGAACTTTTTATTTTTAGCCTTTCCGTTTTTTTGTATAGGGTATCTGATAAATAAACATACTCTTTATCAAGAAGTATCCATAGAGAGAGTGATGGTGCTTATTGTGGTAGGTTTTTCCATACTGTTTTTTGAATCTTACATCAATTTTTATCACGCAGATAGAGAGGAGAGTTTCGATAATTTTGTCTCACTGATAGTGGTTTGTCCTGCTATATTTATGTTCTTTATAAAGCAGCATATTAGTGGGCACAGTAAGCAAGTTGCTCTCTATGCATCTGCGATATATTTTATCCATGTTTTTGTTTTGAGTGCATTGAGACACTTTGCAGACCTTCATAATACATTGTTGACGATTTTCGGAATCGTGATTTCAATTATGATCTCTTTTTTGATTATTAAGGGTAACAAAAAATTCAAATTCATACTGTAAACATATAGGATTTAAAATAAAGAGGAAAATTTTTGTTAGTTTTCCAAATATTGCCTTGTAAAAATAGCAGCTGAGTATCTATAAACAATAAAAATATATGAAATTTTAATTAAAATAATTTATAATTAATATACTTTATGCTAGCATTATCGATCAAAATAACACAATACTTTATTTTGCGAAGTGATACTTTCTATGTATTTATGATTGGCAGAGGGGATGCTGTCGGTTATTTTTAAATATAATATGATTTGTACTAAATTATTTTAAACATTGGAGTATCTCAATTAAAGATTTAACTGGATTATATAAAAGGGGGAGTGATGGCATGGTTATATAAGTTTTTGGAATCGATTGATTTTGATTGGTTGTATTCTTATTTATTTAATGCATGCTTGATTGAGTGCTATGGAAAAGATGAGAGTATTACATGAAAGAATTGTTAGTTGTTAGAGGGTTTATCCCCTTTGTTTTGATTCTTTTTATCAATGCCGCTGTTGATGTAGGACATAAAATCACTATTCAAAATGTTTTGTTAAAAAGTTTTGAAGGTGATACGCTTATCATATTAAGTGCATTTATCAATGCCATGATTTTATTGCCTTTTGTTTTTCTCTTTTCTCCTTCAGGATATTTGAGCAATCACTTTTCAAAAACTATTATAGTTCGCTATTCTTCATTGGCGGCTATTGTGCTAACATTTCTTATTACTTTGAGCTATTATCTCGGACTCTTTTATATTGCCTTTGGATTTACTTTTGTACTTGCGGCGCAAAGTGCCATCTATTCGCCTTCAAAATTCGGTCTTATCAAAGAACTTTTTGGCGTAGATAATCTTGGTGCTGCCAATGGCGTCGTCCAGGCCGTAACAATCACCGCTATACTTTTTAGCTCTATCTCCTTTTCGATTATTTTTGAGAGTATATATGATGTGAGCGCGATGACACCGGATGCAATCTTGCGAAGTATTGCTCCAATAGGGTGGATTTTAGTTATCGTATCGATTATCGAATTTTCATTGTCTTTTAAGCTCCCAGCAATTAAACCTGCGAGCCCACAAGAGCATTTTGAGTTTCATGATTATCTAAATTTTCACTATTTTAAACAAAACATGAAAGATATCAAATCAGACTACAATATCTGGTTAAGCATCATTGGGTTAAGTGTATTTTGGGCTATAGGACAGGTTATTATAGCTGTATTCCCTGCACACTACAAAATGATGAGTGGGGATGAAAATGCCATTATCATTCAAGCAATTTTAGCAGCGAGCGCTATCGGTATAGCTTTAGGTTCGATGGTCGCAGGGCGTGCTTCGAGACTTCATATCGAGCTTGGCATCGTACCACTTGGAGCCATCGGACTTTTTGTTTCGCTTTTGATGTTCACTACAGCCACCAATCCTTATAGTATGGGATTATCTAGTATTCTCTTTGGATTTTTTGGCGGTCTCTTTGCCGTACCACTCAATGCATCTATACAATATTTTGCACCGGAGTCCAAATTGGGTACTATCCTTGCCGGAAAGAATTTTATCCAAAATGCGACCATGATACTTTTTTTAAGCGGGAGTATCGTATTAATCGTGGTGGGTTTTCATAGTGCAACAATTTTTATTCTCAGTGCAACATTTTTACTGGCAGGAAGTCTTTATGCTATCAAGAAGTTGCCACATCTTTTTGCGCGACTTTTACTGCTTCCTGTTTTGAAAACAAGTTATCGATTACGAGTAGAGGGATTACATCATCTTCCCCCAAGTGGAGGTGCGTTATTGCTTGGTAATCATATCAGCTGGATTGATTGGCTTGTGATTCAGGTCGCCTCTCCTCGTGCGGTGAAGTTTGTTATGGCAAAAAGTATCTATGATCAATGGTATATCCGATGGTTTGTCAATTTTTTTAATGTCATCCCTATCTCAAGAGGTTCCGGCAAAGATGCTATAAAGGAGATACGAACTCGTCTAGATGAGGGTGAAGTTGTTGCTCTTTTCCCTGAGGGACGTATCAGTTACAATGGGCAATTGAGTGAATTTAGAAAAGGCTATGAAGTTGCCATGAAGGATAGCACTCATCCGATAATTCCTTTTTATATCTGTGGATTATGGGGTTCAACCTTTTCTAGAGCAAAAGATCGTTTTAAAAGGATGACGAGAACATGGAATGAGCATAATGTTGTGGTAAGCTTTGGTGAGCCCTTAGCATCAGATACAACGGCTGAGTATGTAAAGCAGGCAGTCAAAGCACTCTCATACAAGACATGGGATGCACAGCTTTCTCAGTGCCAACCGCTACAATATAGCTGGCTTCATCGTGCAAAAGGACAACTTCTCAAACGTTCTGTTGTTGATGCAACAGGTGTCAATCTCAATAATGCGAAGATGCTGAGTGCCGTGCTACTCTTTGCAAAAGAGTTTAGGAAATTACAGGATCAAAATATCGGCATAATATTGCCGGCATCAGCTATAGGATCTATCGTTAATATGGCACTATTGGTTGTTGGAAAATGTCCTATCAATCTCAACTATACACTTAGTAAAGAGGCGACAAACAGTGCTTTGTCTAAAGCGCATATTACAACGATAATAACTTCAGAGCAGTTTACAAAAAAACTGAGTCAAAAAGGCTTTAACTTCTCAGATATTTTAAATAAACAGACAATAATGATAGAAGAGCTCAATAAAGACTTTACAAAACCTCAAAAGTTAGCCTCATTGCTCAAAGCATACCTTATGCCTGTATGGATGATAGAGATGTTTTATTTTGAAAAAGTTTCTATAGATGATATCGCAACCATTCTTTTTAGTAGTGGTAGCGAAGGGAGTCCAAAAGGAATTGTACTAACACATAAAAACATTTTGGCAAATATCAAACAAACCTCAGCGTTGCTCAATTTTCAAAATGGTGATGTGATTTTAAACTCTTTGCCGATTTTTCACTCATTTGGACTTACAATCACTACTCTATTGCCTCTCTGCGAGGGTGTAACCATGGTGAGTGCTCCTGACCCAACAGATGCTTTGGCTATCGGTAAACTTGCAGTGCGTTTTCAAGCGACTATAATGTTTGGGACATCTACATTCTTCAGACTCTATACAAAAAGTTCAAAATTACATCCTCTAATGTTTAAGAGTATCCGTATGGCTGTTGCAGGTGCTGAAAAACTGAAACCTGAGATTAAAAGATCTTTTATGGAGAAATTTGGAATCGATATTTATGAGGGCTATGGAGCCACAGAGACATCGCCTGTTATCTCAGTCAATATGCCTGATGCATTAGAGTTAGATTCTATGCAACTCATCGTGGGTAATAAAGTCGGTACGGTGGGGCAATCACTCCCGGGAACTATCGTTAAGATTGTTGATCCCCAAAGTTATGAAGAGCTTCCATTGGGTGAAGACGGTCTTATCATCGTAGGTGGACCGCAAGTTATGAAGAGGTATTTAAGAGAACCGCAAAAGACGAATGAGGTGATTGTAAAAATAGACGGTACTCGGTATTATAAAACCGGCGATAAGGGGCATGTCGATAGTGACGGCTTTATCACCATAGTAGGTCGTTATAGCCGTTTTGCAAAAATAGGCGGCGAGATGATAAGTCTAGGCAGAGTTGAAGAAGAACTTGAAAAATTGTTTAGCGGAAGCGTTGATCTTATGGCCGTGAGTCTTGAAGATGAGAAAAAAGGTGAAAAGATAATTTTACTCTATCAAAGTGATCTTCCAAAAGAAGACATCGCTTCAGCTATCAAAGAGAGCAAAATGCTTCCATTGATGCAGCCAAGTAAGTTCTTTCAGGTTAAAGAATTACCTAGACTCGCGAGTGGTAAAAGTGACTTTAATGAGGCAATAAAAATGGCACAGGAGCTGCATGATGCAAACAGTTGATATGCATGTTCACCTACTCAGCAGTGAAGTGCGTTTCAACCGCTTTTATGATCGTGCTGCTCTTCGAGTGCTTGGCAAAAAAATGGGGATAAATACCAAAAGACTTTTTTTGGAACCCTATCAGGCTTATGTTGATGCGCTTACGCATAATATCCGTTCTTCTATGCACCTCTCTCATAGCGTACTCTTTGGTGTTGACGCTCGTGTTGATGATCAAGGGAAGGTGCTCCACAAAGATCAAACTGTTTGTGCAACCAACGAGGATGTGTTAGGGGTCTATCAGGCGCATCCGGATATCATCATTCCATTTTTTTCTATCAATCCTATGCGACCCGATGCTCTTGATATGATAGATAGATATCATGAGTTAGGGTTTAAGGGGGCGAAATTTTTACAAAACTACTGGGGTGTTGATACAAATGAAGAGCGCTATAGAGCCTATTTTGAGAAACTCAAAGCAAAAAACATCCCACTTATCATTCATATAGGTAGTGAAAGCAGTGTGCGTTCGATCAAGCACTGCGAATCTATCGATATGCTACAACAGCCTCTAGAAATAGGTGTCAATGTGATTGCTGCACATATGGCACTGAGCTATTCGCCTCTCAAAATTCACAAGGCGCTTTTGTCACATCCAAAACATTACAATAGTGAGTACTTTAAATTGATTGAGATGCTTCAACATTATGATAATCTCTATGCAGATATCTCTGCACTCCTTACTCCCGTGAGAGCTAAAGTGCTTCGCCATTTGAGTCACCAGCATCAAATCCACGAGAAGCTACTTTTTGCTACGGATTTTCCGGTGCCTTTTACTACGGTATTGAACTCTTATGATCTTCCTTATAAAAAGCGTTTTTCACTCTCGAAGATTGATAACCCTTTTGATCGTTATATCGGGGCAATATTAGAGTATTTCCCTAAAGATAATCCACTCTATAATAACTACAAAAAGGTACTTAGCCTATAAAGCACCTTTGCTATTTTTGTGATACTTTGCTAAAATAAAAATAGAGCTTAGGTATTGAAAGATATTGATATATTTATTTGTATATATACATTGGAGAAAGTATGAAAAAGAAGAGAATAGAAAAAACTAAAAATGATGCCAAAGTACATTTTGACTCAGGTTTTCACTGTGCCGAGAGTGTTTTGAGTGCAATAGCTTACAATCATGATATCGAATCAGAACTTATTCCCGGTATCGCAACAGGATTTTGCGGTGGTATGGGCCATACATGCGGTTCCTGTGGAGCATATATGGGGGCTATATTGGGGATCAATATGGCGTTAGGTCGTAAAGATGTAGATGAATCAACCGAAGATAACTACAGGGCTGTTCAAAAGCTTACGGAGGAGTTTCATGATAGATTCGGTTCTATAAATTGTACAGAGCTTTTAGGTCATGATCTTTGTAGCGAAGAGGGCAGGAGCCAATTTGTGGGAGACAATCTTCGCGAGATAAAATGTGCAAAATTTACTGAAGGTGCAGCTGAAATTGCAGCTAAAATTATCGAAGAGTATAAAGAGAGCAAAAATATACCTCTCTAAAGATATAGAGAGGTATAAAGATTATTGTGCGAGGATGATTGAGCTTGCTTTGATAAGTGCGTAGAGTGTATCGCCTTTTTCAATCTCAAGTTCTTTTGCAGCTTCTTCCGTGATGATAGCAGTGAGCATAGCACTACCCATAGAGAGCTTAAGTTCACAATTGACCATCCCATCTATGATATCATCTACTTTGGTTTCAAGCACATTGCGCGTGCTAATTTTACCCGGCTTCTCTTTGGCAACCATAACAAATGAAGCTTTGATAATCGCATAAATTTCTTGTCCTATAGCAAGCCCCATATCATTCACTGATTCTCTTGTAATGACTGCTTTGAGAGTATTGCCTGCAACATCGATAACAACTTCATCGCTTACCTTACCTTCTATAATTGCCTTGATTGTTCCTTTGAGTTGATTGCGTGCACTGGTTTTCATGGAGACCCCTTGAGATTATATTTGGATATATTATAGCATCAAAATTCCTATTTTTGAAATAAATTATATTTTTAAAATAAACATTTAGCGATATTGGCTCAATATTATTATAATTTTTCACTAAAGTTCTTGAAAAAAGAGTCGAGTTTGTGTATAATTAGTAAAAAATTTCAAGGAGCAAAAATGTCAAAATATCAATACCAAAGTGAGATAGGGCAACTCTTGCAATTGATGGCAAACTCTTTGTATTCCAATAAAGAGATATTCATAAGAGAACTCATATCTAATGCAAGTGATGCAATCGATAAGTTTAACTACTTGCATCTTACAGATGATGCGTTTAAAAAAGAGGAGTGGAGTGGGGCGATAACCATCTCACTCGATAAAGAGGATAACTCTATCTCAATCATCGATAACGGTATCGGGATGAGCAAAGAGGATCTTATGGAAAATATAGGGACTATCGCTAAGTCAGGCACAAAGTCGTTCATAGAAAATATGAGCGGTGATGCAAAAAAAGATAGCAATCTCATCGGACAGTTCGGTGTAGGATTTTACTCGGTTTTTATGGTGGCAAAAAGTGTAGATGTTATTACTAAAAAATGTGGCGAAGAGAAAGCTTATAAATTTAGTAGTGATGGAAGCGGTGAGTATGAAATCAAAGATGTCACTAAGGAGTCACATGGAACAGTGATTTATGTAAAACTCAAAGATGAAGAGAGTGAATTTGTAAGCCCATGGCGAATCAAAGAGATCATCAAAAAATACTCCAACCATATAGCCTATCCTATCACGCTTAAGTATAAAGAAGAAGAGGCACAAGAAGAAGGCAAAGAGCCAAAAATTGTTGATAAAGAAGAGCAAGCAAACAGTGCAAAGGCGTTATGGAGCTTGCCGAAAAGTAGCTTGAAAAAGGCAGATTATGTAGAGTTTTATAAAAGTTTATCGCATGGCGATGATGAACCGCTAACGTATCTGCATAATAAAGCCGAAGGGGCAAATGAGTACACAACACTTTTTTACATACCGAAAAAAGCACCAATGGATATGTATAGAGCCGACTGGCAAAGTGGCGTAAAACTCTATGTAAAACGAGTTTTTATCACTGATGAGAGCAAAGATCTACTCCCACCCTATTTGCGCTTTATAAGAGGGGTCATCGACTCATCTGATCTTCCACTGAATGTTAGTCGTGAGATACTTCAAGAAAATCGCATTTTAGCTAATATCAAGCAAGGCGCGACTAAAAAGATACTTCAAGCGATAAAAAAACTCAAAAGTGATGATATGGATATCTTTGTGCGTGAATATAATAAGGTCATCAAAGAGGGCATCTATATCGACCACACCAACAAAGAGCTTTTACTTGATGTTGTTAGATACAAAAGCTCAAATGAAGAGGGTATGGTAAGCTTGGAAGATTATATCTCAAGAGGTAATAGTGAGAAAAAAGAGATCTATTATCTCATCGCAGATGATGAGAAGATTGCTCGTCGTTCGCCCCTCCTTGAAGCCTATAAGAGTGCTGGGATTGAGGTGCTTATCATGGATGATGGTGAGATCGATGAGATTGTCACTCCGATGATAGGGCAGTATAAAGAGTGGAGCCTGAAAGATATCTCAGCTATCGAGCCACCGGCAACAAAAGATAAAGAGGAGCAAGCAAAGATAGAGGAGGATATGAAGCCACTTCTTGAGAAACTCAAGGGAGTTCTGGGCGATGCCGTCAAAGAGGTGAAGGTCTCTTCTAGACTTACCGATAGTCCTGCGTGTGTGCTTAAAGATAGCTCAGATCCTATGGCAAGTATGGCCCATATGTTCAAGCAGATGGGGCAAGAAGTTCCTGATGTTCCACTCATCTTTGAAGTGAATCCGGAGCATCAGATGCTTAAAAAACTTGTGGGCATAAAAGATGATGCACTCTTTGAAGATATAGCGTGGGTACTTTTTGATAGTGCAAAAATTGCTGAAGGTTTAGAGATAGACGAGAAGTCTCTTTTTGCAAAAAGAGTGGCCAATATCACTTCAAAAGCACTTTAATTTCTCTAATACTCCCTGAGAAATCAGAGGAGTATACTCTTTAGATAATATAGATAAGCACCATAAGATAGTGGGTGATACTTCCTCCTAAAACAAAGAGATGCCAAATGGCATGGTTGAAAGGCAGAGACTTCCAAAGATAGAAAATGACACCCACACTATAAGAAAGCCCACCGGCAAGCAGAAGCCATAAGCCACCGTTTTCTATATTGTCTATCAAGGGATTTATGGCTATGACAATCATCCATCCCATCAGAAGATAGAGTGCTATGGCAATCTTTTTAAAACGACCCGGAAAAGCAAGTTCTAGCGTGATGCCTAGAAGTGCACATCCCCAAATGATAGAAAATATCGTCCATCCCCATACTCCCCCAAGCGCAACAAGCGTGATAGGCGTGTAGGTACCGGCAATTAAAAGATAGATGGAGGCATGATCAAATTGCTGAAAGATATTTTTGATTTTTTCATGTGTAACAGCATGGTAGAGCGTTGATGCTCCATAGAGTATGATGAGTGTTGCGCCAAAAATGGCACTGCAAGTGATGGCAAGTGCAGAGTTATGTACAGCAGCAAATCCGATAAGTATCGCAAGTCCGGCAATACTTAAAAGCAGACCAACTCCATGTGTAATGGCATGCGATATCTCTTCAGCTAATGAATATTTTTTTATGCGATGACTCATTTAATCCCCCCAATCTATCGTACTAGCTCTTATTATACTACTATTTGGTTTTTAAAAAATTTATAAAAGTATTTGGAGTGTTATATATTTTTTGTTATGCTATAATCCTCCAAAATAAAAACCCAGGGCGTGATATGAAAAAATTTATATTCTCAGTCATCATCTTTTTTATAGCAATACAGTTTATAAAAGTAGATATACAAGAGCAGATAGACACCCCAAAAGAGTTAGAGATACAAGCGCCAAAAGAGATAGCTACTATCTTGCAAAAATCCTGTTATGACTGCCATTC
The DNA here is from genome assembly GCA_037383745.1 of Sulfurovaceae bacterium. Lineage (GTDB taxonomy): Bacteria > Campylobacterota > Campylobacteria > Campylobacterales > Sulfurovaceae > BN30871. The sequence goes on along the minus strand of JARROQ010000025.1, from coordinate 1,289 downwards.
AAATAGTGTTTCCATGCCATGGTATGGATATGTAGCGCCTACATCTTGGTATGTGCGAGATCATATAAAAAGCGGAAGAAAGATACTCAATTTTTCTGAGTTCAATGCCTACGACGAAGCAACACAACAAAAGAAATATGAGAAGATTATCGATGCGACGGTTATCCGCATGCCACTACCTTCATACACGCTTGTTCATAGAAGTACACAATTGAGCTATGATGAAAAACAGCTCATTGAAGCGTGGGCGGAGAGCAAGATGCAAGAGTGATATATTACTCAAACCAATTTTTGACTCTATCAAAGCACGCTTCAAATATACTCTTTTGCGGTGTGCTCTCAACTCCAAAACTCTCTTGAAGTTTTCCTAAAAGTTCTTTTTGTTCGTCGTTTAATTTTGTCGGTAATACCATTTTGATTTGTGCAATAAGTCTGCCTTTGCGTCCGCTATGGACATCAGCGATACCCTCATTTTTAAAAACAAATTGCTCTTTATCCTTGGTGCCTTTTTTAAGCTCAAGCGTAAGCTCACCACTCAGAGAGGGAATCGTGATACTCTCACCTAAAATTGCTTGCGTAAAAAATACGGGAACCTCTATATAGACATCATTACCTTGTCTAATGAAGTGCTCATCCTCTTTGACTAAAAAAGTGATATAGAGGTCACCTCTTTGTCCATCTTTTGCTTGATTGCCGTGCTCTTTGATTCGGAGGCGGTTGCCGCTATCAACACCGGCAGGGATATCTATAGTAACTTGCTCCTCTTTCATCTCGAAGCCTTGCCCTTTACACTTCTCACACTTCTCTTTGATGATCTGTCCCTTGCCGTGACAGTGTGGACATGTTTGGCTGAAAGTCATAAAGCCTTGTCGCATAATGACCTGTCCTTGCCCTTTACAGGTGCTACAAGTCTCCATAGCGCCACCTTTTGCACCGGTTCCTTTACAGCTGTCGCACGGTATCTTATAGGCAATGTCTATCTCTTTAGTGCATCCAAAGATGGCTTCGTGGAATTCGAGGTGGAGCTCTATCTCGAAATCAAGTGCATATTTTTGGTTTGGATCATTTCTCTTTTTGAAACCGCCTCCGAAGCCGCCACCAAACATTGAGTTGAAGATATCCATGATGTCATCCATGTTTGCGCTATTAAAACCGCCCATGCCTCGACCTTCTAAACCACTCTTGCCATATCTATCATAAATCGATCTTTTTTCATCATCACTGAGCACTTGATAGGCTTCGTTGACTAGCTTAAATCGATCTTCTGCCTCTTTATCGTCCGGATTTCT
>JARROQ010000024.1:0-57777 GCA_037383745.1 Sulfurovaceae bacterium | reverse complement strand
AACAGAGACTGCTACCATGGCGATTCCTAGTATATATGGAGGCACTAATTATGAAACATATATCGCAGAGCATTCTTATGATGCAAATGGATATGAGACAAAGGTAACTTTGGGGATTGATATAAACGATAACCTCGTGCTTGATGAACTAGAGGTATATGAGAGCATAAAGTACACCTATAATAGCGATGGAAAAATATCAAGAGAAAGTTTTGATTCTGATGATAACGGCACTATCGAGCGTGTCGATATCTATCATTATGATAGTGATGGGAATCTAGTAGAAAAAGAGACTGATTATAGTAATGATGGCGATATTGAGCAAGTGATTACTTATGAATATAATAATGGCAATTGTATCATAGAAAATTTTGATTTTGATAATGACGGTATTGTCGATCAATGGATCTCTTATATATATGACAATGATGACAATATAGTGAGCGAATTTGTTCACTTTAAAGGCATGTTAATCGAATCCTTATTTTATGTTTATGAGGATAACACATTGACGATAAATATCGATGGAGGCAGTGACGGTACTATCGATGATGTGATAGTTTTTGAGTATGATAATAACGGCAATTGCCTCACAAGAGATGAGGATTGGGATAATGATGGCACTATAGATGTAGCCTATGTTTACGACTACACACAAGGCACTATCCCCATCGATTATGAGCCTAACTTTGTTTTATAACAGAGATAGAGTGTATGAACTATAGATTTTAGGAGAATGGAAATGAATGAAGTAAAAGAGAAAAACGATTACAAGACTTCGATAGCAATAGCTGCATTGGTTATATTGATTGGTTGGATTGCCGTTGTCGTTGGAGCCTTTTTTAGTCTATTTTTGATAAAAGAGGGAGGTATGGGACTGCTAGGTCTTCCCTCTGCCATAACAGTAACTCTTATTGGATTGATGCTTGTGCTTTCAGGGCAGGCATCAAGAGCAATCTTTGATAATGCAAATTACTCTAAACAGATGTTGCATGAGATGAGAAAAGAATAGAGAGATAATAATGAGCTTATGAGAAAAGATATGAAAGGAGCAGGGATGATAAAAGAGAACAAGTTACTAGAGTTGTCCCCCAAAGAGAATACTATACGACTGAAAAAGCCGATTTCACACAAATATGAATATATATTTGATTTGAGATTTGATGAGACAGTTAAAGAGTTTTTTAAAAAAATCCCTTCTGCACGCGCAGATAATTATGTTGATTTTATATTGCTTTATTGTAGATTGTATGAAGATAAGTAAAGGAGAGAAGATGAAAACAATAGTAAAAGTTTTAGGTTTGGCGGTGTTACTCAGTGTGATAGGTTTGGCAAAAAACCTTGGTGATTACACCGACAATAAAAGCAGTGAGCTCAAAGAGATTACCCTGCAAGCAGACACGCAAGATGTTTACAATGTCGTGCTCAACGAGTACCAAAAAAGTGGGATGATAGTGCCGTATAAACATGGCAACATTCGTTTTGGTACCAATAAAAAAATGCTTATGAGATTTTACAAAAAATCTCGTTATGTGCTTAGTTATGAGTGTTTTGTCGAGCGAGAACGAGGTGGTATGATGGGTGGTTATGAGACTGTCAAAAAAAGAGTTACATTGACATTGCCACAAAATCAAAGTTTCGTAAGCTTGGAATGTAACGGTGGTACTATCATACCCGGAAGCGGCAACCATTACAAAAAATAAGATAGATATAAATAAGAAGGAGTAGATATGAGAATAGTATTGATGGTATTGGGTTTGAGTAGTTTACTGCTTGCTCTTCCACCTGAGTGGAGCAAGGCGAAGATTATAAAAGGCTCTTCTTGCATAGGAGGTGTTGATGATATCAAGATTGTTGGTATCATCAAAGGTCGTAGCTATACAGTTAACTATGGTCAGATGTCTGGTGATTTAAACCTAAGGTGGCCAAAACATAAATATGAGATCCGCTATACATACGATGCTGTGCTAAAAAGCCTTATCGGAGCTTATCGCGGTAAAAAATCATATTCTAGAATGATTACAAAAAAAGAGATAAAAAACAAAAAGATTATCTTGCAATGCCCAAAGAACAACCATAGGGTTCCTGTTTACAACAGAGGCGGCGAGATCATCAAGTATTGAAAAAAGCCATGAAAAGATTGAAAATAGTAATATTGGGCATCGTAGCGGTCATATCTTTACAAGCCGATATTATACATGCCTTTAAAGAAAAAACGGCGCCTTTGCTCAATAAGGCAAAGAGCATAGGCAAGGCAACTTCTGTACCTATAGAAGTGTATGTCAAAAATCCTTCAAGCGTATGTACGCTGAGCTTCACCAACAAAATAAGCCCTTACGGTTACGCGTTGGAGAGCGGGAGCTTTTCGGCGTATACTATAGCAGAGGGCAGGTATGTAAGCGAGAGCTTGCCGAGCATAAAAAAGGGCAGATACGAGTTTGAGGTAGTATGGCAAAAAGAGGGAAAGATCGTCGATAGTTTGCTCAAAAGCGTGCATGTGTTTGCTTATCATGATGTCAGTAATAAATTTCATAAAAAGGTAGATTTGAGCTTCAGACTTAAGGTACCGACTGCTTGTAGGTAAAGAAGCCAAAAAAAGACAAAAAGTAAGGCTGCGTAGTACATCTTCTTAGTAGCCTTTTCTCTCTCAATCTATTTAAGTATAATGACTTCAAGGAGATATGATGCAAAAAGCAGTGATGATACTTATCTTGATCTTTGGTTTCTTGAGGGCAGATGAACGCTACACACCTACGCTTGAAGCTGATGAGCAGCGTTTTTCTAAAAGTATGGAATATACGCTTGCAGATTATCATTTTGCTTGGGATATGCGCTATTTTGAGCTTGTTTGGTTCTATGCTACGCAAGATAAGCAGGACAAGTTTGCTTTGGAAGAAGAGCCGAGACTGTATCTTATCTTTCAAAGTGATTCCAAAAAATACACACCCCAAGAGCAAAAAGATCGTCTCTATCTTGCAAATACACTGCTAAACGATGATTATTTTCTCAAAGACCCGCAGCCCCCTTTCCCTGTTTTTAGATTTAGCGTTTTAAATTTTATAGATGCGAGCGGTCGCTTCAAGGCGATCGAAAATCGTAAAGAGCTGCTTGAAATGCTTGGCGACATCGATACAAGTGCAGAGCTTCTTTTGTGGATATATGTTGATCAAAGAGGATCTAACACACCTTATAGTTTCAAAAAGATAGGCGATCTCTATAGGGTAAGATTCCTCAATTTTTACTCATATAGCTGTGACTATCATGAGTTTTTTAAGTTTTATGATATGCAGGGCAATGAGATAAAAACACAAGAGATCAAAAAAGTACATGATGATAAGTGTATACCTGTGATGATATAGATTGTGGTTTGTTGGTGGGTCCTCGGAGACTCGAACTCCGGACCACTCGGTTATGAGCCGAGTGCTCTAACCAACTGAGCTAAGGACCCTTCTTCGATACCGTATGATTTAGATTCTATTTTTCGTAATCATAGATATTTTAGAGTCAGAATTATATCCTAAGTAGCTTTGAAAAGCAAGTAGATTTTGCAAAATTCCAAAAAGGAATATGAAAACCAAAAAGGAAGTTCCTCCATGGCTAAACATCGGTAATGGAAGCCCCACAACAGGGGCTAAGCCGATAATCATATAGATATTGACCCCCATATGTATAAAGAACACCCACGCGATACCTCCGGCAACGACCCTGAGCATAAAATCATTTTGGGCGCTCCTCGATATATAGAGGAGGTGCAAGATAAGCAGTATATATAAGAACACTACACTTGCCATCCCGATAAATCCAAGTCGTTCTCCAAGATAAGCGAAGATAAAATCGGTCGATGCGACAGGTAAAAATTTCATCTGTGTTTGTGTTGCTTCCTCTTTTTCTTTCCCTTTTACGCCACCTGAACCGATGGCAATGAGTGCTTGTTGAACTTGGTAGCTTGGTTTATTGAGAAAATCTTGTATTCTATCTTTTTGGTAGTCTTTTAATCCGTAGGTATACAGAAGTGGTGCGCATAGAGCAAGCACTATAGTGATAATCACCCAGATTCTCCACCGTACGCCAACGAGGAACAAAACGCCAAAGGATGGCAAAAGAATCGAGAGCGCTGTTCCAAGATCAGGCTGTATAAGGACGATAAAAAAAGGTACAAAGATAATGACCGAGAGCTTTAAGAACATGATGAAGTCATAGCCCTCTTTTTCCGGAGGGTTTTTGGCGATAACATATCCAAGCATCAAGATAACCGTAATCTTAAGTATCTCAGAAGGTTGTATGGTAAAATGGGTTCCCGGCAGAGCAATCCATCTTTTCGCTCCATCGGAGACGATGCCAAAAAATTGTACTGATTCAACCAAGATAAGACTTGAAAAATATAAAAAAGGTATAAACCACCAAGCTATGCTTCTCCATGGGATGATGATAGTGACCACAAAGACGAAAAGACCGATAGCGTAGTATATAATCTGTTTTTCAAAAAGGCGAGCGTTAATCTCACTGATAAGATATGAAGAGATGACAAGGATGGGGAGAATTTGAATCATCAAAAGATAGTTAAATTTTGTAAAAGTTTTTAGGTTCCAAACTCTTGAGTTAAACATCAATTCCCTTGTTTTTTCGCTATTATAACAAAAAGGTTGCAAAAGGTTTTTGATTTTGAAAGATTTTATCTCATATCCCGCTTTAAATGCGTTTACAAATTGTATCAATGCAACTTCTTTGAAAATGCGAGATAAGCCGCTTCTCTTTTCGCAAGCACTCCATACCAATCAAAATCCGGAGATCATAGGGCAAAACAGAAAAGCATTTTTGGACACCCTTGAGATAAGTAAAGATTTTAAAATCGTTTTAGCAGATCAAACTCATAGTGATCATATCGCGATTATTGATACATATGAAAATAGAGGGTGGGAAGAGCTTGAAAGTGCGATCCCCGATACCGATGCACTCATTACGGATAAAAAAGAGATACTTTTGGGCATCTTGAGTGCTGATTGTCTTCCAATACTACTTTTTGATCCTAAAAAGGAGGTTATAGCAGCGATTCATGCAGGTTGGGCAGGAACACATAAAAGAATCGCATCCAAAACAGTTTTGAAAATGGCAGAGCGTTTTGGCTCAAATCCAAAAGATATCATCGCACAATTTGCACCGTGTATTGCTCCATGTTGCTATGAGGTCGGCAAAGAGTTCCAAGAGCACTTCAAAGAGTATAAGGAGGCTCTTATAGAACGCCATGATACATGCTATTTAGATATCCCTCTTGTCAATAATCTTCAACTGCAGGAAGCAGGACTATTAAGAGAAAATATCTATCAAAGCGGCATCTGTACTGCATGTGAGAATGAGCTATTTTTCTCCTACAGAAAAGAGGGCGGATGTAGCGGCAGGATGCTTACGCTTATCGGTATGAAAAGTTAAATCTATCAAGTTATAATATCGAGAATTCGTAGCGATAAGAAAGGAATAGCGTGTTTGCATTAAATACTATATTGATATTTGGCATCATTGTTTTGATTTTTTGGAATGGAACGGTATTGATACAATTTTTGACACTTCTATACTATAAATTTCGTATACCCACATATACATCAATCGATAGAAAAGAGATTGGCGAAGAGATAGAGAGTATCATCAAGCCACTTGAAGATTTTTTGCTCTCAAAAGGTTTTGTTTACCAAAGCATGTTGCTTCATGATGGATGGCTTTTAGGGGGAGATCAGAACTATTATACATTGTATTATTATGACAAAGAAAAAAGCATCCATGCATATATAGAAACACAACCTTATAGGGGTGCATTGCAGAGTGCAAAGATAAGTTATAAGACAATATATGAGAGTACAAGAGAGTGCATTACGGTTGATGGACTGGATTATGGGTATCCGACAATACCCGATGATACATATCTCTTTGATCACTATCTAGGTAATAATGAGAGCGTGTATGAAGCGCATCTTAAAGATAGAGAGATACAAGAAGAGGTTATTGGTGGTAGGGGAGCTTTTACGCCCGAAGAGCTTCAGCGTCACAAAGAGATGATAGATGCGCACTATAGTAAAACATACGAAGAGAAGGGATATACTCGCTCGACATCGTATGGGTATAGGTTTACTCCTTCGATCAAACTATGGATTTTTTCTAAAAAAATGGTCAAAAAATATAAGCACTATAGCAAGGTTCTGATGCAATCAGCGTATGAAGGAGATCACAAAAGAAAAGAAGAAGAGGGAGATCGCAAAAGCAAAAGTGAGATAAATAGTCTTTTGATGCAATTGAGTAGAGCTGGGGCATTTTTTAGCGATGCGGTATTTTGGCTATAGAGATACCAATATCTTGTTTATGCCTTTTGGTGCAGCTACAATGGGAAGAAAAGCAAAGAAGAGCGCATTTGAAGAATATATCATTTTATTAGCAGGTCCATTGCCGGGAATTATCATAAGTGCGATATTGTTTATGGCAATGATGATGAATATTTTGCCGCAAGAGAATAAAATCATTTTACAATATGTAATGTTCAGTTTTATTATCAATTATCTCAATCTGTTGCCGATTTATCCATTGGATGGTGGGAGAATCACACAAATACTTCTTCTGCTCCGATACCCAAGAGCACAATTTTATTTTTATGTTGTAAGCTTTGTTGTGGTTGCTCTTGCTGCATTATTGGCTCAAGATTTTATCTTATTGATATTTGTTGTTATCGTGGGGTTGGGTTTGAGACACAACTACTATATTTCTAAGGTCATGCGTAAAATTCTTCTCACTCGTGACGACAATGAGATAACAAAAGAAGATGTTGCCGAGTTATTAGTAAATGATGAGAGTTTCAAAACACAATTACCATTCAATAAAGCCAATATTGCAAAGCAGGTATTGGAGATACTGCATACGAAAAAGCCCAGCCTATTGTTAGCTATTTTTGGCTTTGCTTTCTACTGTGCATTGGTATTTGTTCCGCTATGGTTTCTATTTTTATCGAGAATTTTAGGCGGTATGCCTATGGGCTAAGCTTCAAGCTCTTTGACTTGCCACGGTAGCCCTTGTGTATTCATAAGCTCCATAAACGGATCGGGATCAAGTTGTTCCATATTGAAGACCCCTTTACCGCTCCAGATACCCTCTAACATAAGCTTTGCGCCTATCATTGCAGGAACACCGGTTGTATAGCTCACTCCTTGGCTCATAACCTCCGCGTAACACTCTTCGTGATCTTTGACTTGATAGATGTATATCTTGCGTTTTTCTCCATCTTTGATGCCTTCTGCGACGATACCTATATTTGTTTTTCCCTTTGTGTGAGGTCCCAAGCTTGCAGGATCAGGCAAGAGTGTTGCTAGAAATTCTATAGGAACTATTTTTATGCCCTTATGCTCCACCTCTTTGATGCCGAGCATACCTACATTTTCTAAACACCGCATATGCGTAAGATAACTCTGTCCAAAGGTCATAAAGAAGCGTATTCTTTTGAGCCCCTTGATGTGTTTAACTAAACTTTCCATCTCTTCATGGTACAGTAGGTAGCTATCTTTTTCGCCTACTTCAGGATAATTCCAAACTTGCATAATCTCCATCGGCTCAGTCTCTATCCATTTGCCGTCTTCCCAATATCTTCCTTTCGCACTTACCTCTCGCAGGTTTATCTCCGGATTAAAATTGGTTGCGAAAGGGTAGCCATGATCGCCGGCATTACAATCGAGTATATCGATAGTATGAATCTCGTCAAAATAGTGTTTTTGTGCATAAGCGCAAAAGACATTGGTTGCACCCGGATCAAAACCGCTTCCAAGAAGTCCCATGATGCCTGCCTCTTGAAATGCCACGTCTCTTGCCCACTGCTCTTTGTACTCAAACTTTGCCGTATCGGGGTGTTCATAATTTGCAGTATCAAGATAGGGTGTTTTCGTAAGAATACACGCATCCATGATAGTGAGATCTTGATAGGGGAGTGCGACATTGATGACGATATCAGCTTTGGTCTCCTCTATAAGCTTGATCACCTTTTTCGTTTTATCGGCATTGATCTTTGCCGTTTTGATAGAGACGCCAATCTTCTCTTTGATATTTTTTGCGATTACATCACATCTGCTTTTTGTTCTACTTGCAAGTGTGATCTTGCCAAAAGTATCGCTATTCATAGCACACTTAAATGCTACGACATTCCCTACGCCGCCGGCACCTATAATGAGAGTTCTCTTTGCCATCTTTGCTCCTTAAAATAATGTTGAATTTTATCATAAATAGAGCATATTTATGATGGTGTTGAGAAGAAAAAGTAGAGGTAAGAAGAGAAGCGTACTTAAAAGTATCAAAGCGGTTATATCTTTTGGTCTGCAATCATACAAAGAGGCGAGGTTGATATTGGTAATCGCTAGAGGCATCATCATCTCCATGAAGATAACGGCTTTCGCAAAAGAAGATAACGGCGTAAGGTTAAGAATGACGATACTTAAAAGTGGCAGTAATATAAATTTTTGCGAAAATACACCTGTGAGCAATCTAAGATTGATCTTTGCTAGCTTTACACCTTGCAGGAATGTTCCAAGTAAAAAGAGCTGTATCACGATACCGCTATAGGCACCCATTTTTAAGAACTCTTCTATCTGCTTGCCGTATTCTATAGAATTTACATTGAGAATGATTGCTATGATAGAAGCAGGGATGATCGGTATCTTGATGATATTTAAAAGAGAGGTCTTTACATCAAACGAGCCCCTAGAGTAGATATAGACACCCAACATATAGACGACAAAGACATTAGCAAGGTTGATAAGTGTTGTGTAGATAACACTCTCTTGTCCAAAAAGTGCGATGCCAAGAGGTATGCCGATATTTCCCGTATTGCCTACAAAGCCTGTGATTGAAAATATCACCTGCTCTTTTTTGTCGCTAAAGAGTTTTTTTGAGATAAGGATGCTCGGTAGAAGAACGATAAGGATGATAAAGATGTATAAAAAAGGCACAGAGATATGCTCTACATGCAAACTTGCAGTGCCAAATCCCCATAAGGCAACAAAAGGCTGAAAGAAATAGACCGAAAGGAGTGTGAGTGTTTTTGTGTTGATATCCTCTTTGAAAAAGACTTTAGAGAGATACCCCAAAGAGATAAAGGCATAGATAAATATTATGGAGATAAAGACATCAATCATGAGTAAAACTATAGCATATTTTGGGTATCATTACTCCATTGATAAAAAGGAGTATTTTTGGAAAGCGCTTTAACATCATTGGAGACTTGGGGATATCTTGCTATCGCATTTTTCTGTTTCGGCGGCTCTTTAGTCACTGTTGCAGCAGCGGGTGTTTTTGCTGCACTCGGGAAGATTGACCTTGTAACGGCTTTAAGCGTTGCGACAGTTTCAAATTTTTTAGGCGATAACTTTCTTTTTTATCTAGCGCGTTACCAAAGAGCAAGTGTTAAACCCTATTTTGAAAAACATAGAAGAAAGGTTGCTTATTCTAACCTTCTTTTTAGAAGATACGGTGATATCGCCGTATTTATCCAGAAGTTTCTTTACGGCATCAAAACGCTCATCCCGCTGACTATGGGGCTTTCGAAATACTCATTTGCAAAATTTATCTTTTTAAACATCTTTGCTTCTGTCATTTTTGTTGCAGTTATAGGACTTGCAGGGTATTATAGTAGTGATTTTATCACACATGCTTTTGATTATGTGAGTGAAAATCCCTGGATCGCTCCACTTGTACTTTTCAGTTTGCTTGGCGGGGTATGGTATTTTATGGAGCGAGTCACAAAGAGAAAAGATTAATTAATTTAAATAACTGTCATGCGAGCATCCTTGTAAAGCAGGCATATCCGCGGCGGTACAGATAGCAAGCAGGGATATGCCGCCCGCGATTTTGTGAGCATGACGCTTTTACTCCACTTTTCTAAAAAGTGGAAAGAAGAAAAAAAGAAATCTCTATAACTTTTCTTTTTAGTAAAGAAAAGTAAGAAAAGAAAATCGTCGTTTCACAATTGTGCGGGCGTTGTTCAACGCTCGTGCTTCGCAGTGCTCGCATTCACAACTGCACAAGAAGTGTGAAAGCGACAAATTTGCATAATGATTATTTAATGGATTGCTACGCTATGTTGCAATGATAAACTATCCATTCTCCACAAATCTTTTGATTCTACCAATCCCCTCTCGGATCGTATCGATATCTGTGGCAAATGAAAATCTAAAATATCCTTCACTCCCAAATCCAACGCCGGGAACCACAGCGACACCCGTCTCTTTTAGAAGTTCTTTGCAAAATACTATAGAATCATCAGAAACCTCTTTGATATTGACAAAGAGATAAAAGGCTCCTTTTGGTGCAAGTACACTCAGTTTGTCTATCTCATTGAAGAGTTTTACAGCCTCACTCGCTCTTGCTTTAAATGCTTGGCGCATTGACTCTATCTCATCGTTTACCTCGCCTCGAAGCGCGACGATAGCCGCTTTTTGTGTGATTGAGTTGATATTGGATGTGCTTTGGCTTTGTAACTTGTTCATAGCAGAGATAAGCTCTTTCTTTGGCGTGGCAAGGTACCCAAATCGCCAACCGGTCATAGCGACAGATTTACTTAAACCATTGATCGTAATCGTTCTTTGAAACATATCTTCACTGATGCTGGCAATTGAAGTAAAACCTTCTTCATAAATGAGTTTTTCATACATCTCATCACTCGCTATAAGGATATCCGTGCCCTCTAAAACTTTAGCTATCTCTATAAGTTCATCTTTACTATAGATAGAGCCTGTCGGATTTGAAGGAGAGGTGAGCACAAGCATTTTTGTTCTTGGAGTGATTGCCGCTTGAAGCTCTTTCACACTCATTTTAAATCCACTTTGCTCATTGGTCTCTATGATAACAGGTTTTCCACCGCTATAGATGACAACTTCAGGATAGGTTACCCAGTAGGGAGCAGGGATGATCACTTCATCTCCCTCATCAATCACTGCTTGAAAAAGGTTAAAAAGTGACTGTTTTGCTCCATTACTTACGATGATTTCATTGGGTGCATATTTAAGGTTATTTTCCTTTTCAAGTTTATAGCTTATCGCCTCAAGAAGTTCCGGAATCCCCGGAACAGCAGTATATTTTGTAAAACCTTCGTTTATTGCTTTAATCGCTGCATCTTTGATCTTTCTTGGTGTATCAAAATCCGGTTCACCGGCAGAGAAGCTTATGACATCCTTTCCATCGGCTTTCATCTCTTTTGCTAGAGTGCTTATGGCGATAGTGAGTGAGGGCGAAAGTGCCTGTATTCTGCGAGATAACATACGTGGTACCTTTGTTAAAATATTATCGAATTATACTATGGTTTCATATTTTTTTCGATTAAAAAAATCCATCTTTTAATCTTTTAATGAGTTGATAAAGAGCTCATAAATCTCATCCAATTGCGCATCATCATCTCTTAAGTGTGTAGCATCATTTGATTTGATCGCTGCTTCGATGATAGAGAGTCTTTTAAACATATATTCAAATATCTCTTTGTTGATATCGGGTATTTTGTCATGTGAAAATTTATTTTTATCAAAACCTCTAGCGATGATGCGTGCCGGTACACCGATAGCAGTGCAGTTATCAGGCACATTTTTAACTACAACAGAGTTTGCTCCTATCTTTGCATTTTCTCCGACAACGATATTGCCCAAAATCTTTGCTCCGGCTCCTAATATCGCGCCACTTTTGATAGTAGGGTGTCTTTTGCCTTTCTCAAGGCTCACGCAGAGTGCATGCGAGATTCTATAAAAGAAGAGCGCCCAAAGACCCGGATAGTTGAAAAAAAGTTCGAGGCGTGATTTTAATGCCGGGTCATTCTCTTTAACATTTCTAAAATCTTCTCTAATGAGAGAAAAAAGATTCATCTAATCTCCTTCTGATTCATATTCTTCATCCAGTGCTTGTATGGTCTTAAGATAACTATTTTCGCTTAAGTAGAGATAAAGTTTGCCTAAAATCTCTCTTTTTTCGTCATTTGTCAACAATTTTGACTCTTCTATTTTATATTTTAAAGATTTGTCTATCTCGTTTGTATCATAATCAAGATCATCAAGTACATCCATAAGGTTTTGTGCCTCAATAAGACCCTCTGTGTAGTAATTGCCATCTGTATCAAACTTGATAATTGCTTCAGTGGGATGCGTAAATAGGTTATGCTTCATGCCCAAAACTTCTTGATAGGCGCCATTTAAGAAGAAGCCCAAAAAATACTCCTCCTCATCAACATTAATATCATGCAAAAAGAGAGGCGCTTTAGGCTCAAAGTTTATCTCTCCGTCACTATCACAGGTGATATCCCAGATACTTGCAGGATTTGTCGGTTTGATGCTGAGTTTATTGAGTGGAACTATCGGAAAGTTTTGCTTAAGTCCCCACCAGTCAGGCATAGATTGGAAAACCGAGAAGTTTACAAGGTATTTCTCTTGAATCCTATCTTCGATTCTTTTTAGTTCACTCGTATCCTCATCTTTAAGGAGTGCAATCGCCCTTTTTATGAGCAAATTGACAAGTATCTCGGTATTTGATCGATCTTCAAGGTCGATATAGCCTAGATCAAAGAGTGTCAAAAGGCTCTCCATATGGTCAAGTGCATCATGCAGATATTCTCTTGCGTTTGATTTTTTCATCGCACTATAGATATCAAAAAGCTCTTGAACGAGTGGAGGATTTTTCTCCTTAGTCCGTAAACTCTTTTCGTTATACTCTTGGCTAAAGAGTTCAAGCACGGGAGCGACAAGCACCGAATGACTCGCTGCTATATATCTTCCTGATTCCGTAAAGATATCAGGTGCCGGGACATTTTTGCTTTTAGATATCTCTTGCATAAGATAGACAACATCATTTGTAAACTCTTTAAGAGAGTAGTTTCTCTCTCGCAAGTTATGATGTTGCGAATATTCTACCGCTAAACCACCACCGATGTTAATCGCTTTGAGTGATTCAACACCTCTTTTTTTAAGCTCAGCATAGATATTGCCTGACTCTCTCAACGCTTTTTTAAGAGCAGCGATCTCTCCCATTTGTGATCCGATATGAAAATGGATCATCCAAAGATGCTCTAAAAGATTATGTTTTTTGAGCATCTCATATGCTTCAAGGAGTTCGGTTGATGTGAGCCCGAATTTTGAGCTAAATCCACCACTTTTTGCCCATATGCCTGTCCCTGAACTATGGAGTCGGATACGCACGCCTATTTTTGGAACAATCGGATTTTTATCTTTTTTGTTAAACTCATCATTGACTTGAATAATCGTCTCAAGCTCTCCGATTCCCTCGATGGTTATGGTGATATTGTGCCCCATTTTTGCAGCTATAAAGCAAAGCGCTATCATCTCTTTGTCTTTAAAGCCATTGACCGTGATTGGGGCTCCAATCTTTGTTTTGGACATCGCTATGATAAGCTCAGCTTTACTTCCTGCCTCCAAACCGTAATTGTAATCTTTTGATACATCTACGAGTTCATTGATAAAGTTTGGAAATTGATTGACTTTCAGAGGGAAGACTGCATAGAAATTGCCACTATATTGGAACTCTTTTTTGGCACTTTCAAATGTTGCAAAGAGTGTATCGATCTGTTTTTTTATAAGATGAGGAAACCGAAGAAGTATAGGGCCTTTGTAGCCTTTTTCACGAACATCATTGGTAATCTCTAAGATAGATGGTTTTTTGCCGTAATTTATATTGATAGTATCATCTTTGATTACGAAGTTATCATCACCCCATATATCAAGACCAAAGCGCTTCATCTGCAATCCTCATGTAAAAATAAGTATTATTATAGCCAAATTGATTTGTTGATATAGCTATAAAAGGAGATTTTTAAAACTTCTCGATAGGGAAATTTTTCTCCTCTTTGTTTTCTAGGTTTTTGACCCATATGGTATTGTTTTTTAATTCATCCTCACCTATGATACAAGCTTTAAGATAACCCATCTTGTCGGCATTTTTTAGGTGGGACTTGAGACTCTTCTTCTCATACTCCAAGTGTACTCTTTGCTCACCTCTTTTATCTTTTGCTATTTGCAATAAGCTTGAGAGTGCTCTCTCATCAAGCGCACCAAGATAGAGTCCCTCTCTTGGTTTTTCCGGAAGTTGTACAAGATCCATAATTCTCTCGATGCCTATAGCAAAACCGATAGCCGGCGTGCTTCTGCCTCCAAGAAATGCAACAAGTTTGTCATATCTGCCGCCACCGGCAATTGCCGATTGGGCACCCACCTCGGTGCTTACAAACTCAAATGCACTTTTATTGTAATAATCAAGACCTCTAACGAGATTTGTGTTGATAGTGTAGGCAATTTTATTTTCATTGAGAAGTTGGCATAATCTATCTAAATCACTTTTACACGTATCACAAAGGTTGTTGATGAGCTTAGGTGCATCTTGCAAGATCGTTCTGCAGTGCTCATTTTTGCAATCAAGTACTCGGATAGGATTTGTTGCTATTCTTCTGTTGCAATCTTCGCACAATGACTCTTTTTTACTCTCTAAAAATCCAATCAATTTTTCTCTATAGGCAGGCATACAATTGCTGTCACCTAGAGAGTTAATCTCAAGGTTATATCGGATTCCAAGAGCATCAAAGATATCACTTATCATGCTGATGATAGTGAAATCCTCATACACACTTGCCTCTCCAAAACTCTCACAGCCAAACTGATGAAATGATCTTAATCTTCCTTTTTGAGGACGCTCATAGCGAAACATAGGACCATAATAGTAAAAACGGTTGACAGTATCTTGGCGATCAAGTTTGTTCGAGATGAAAGCTCGAACGATGCCTGCAGTTCCTTCCGGTCTCATGCAGACATCATTATCGCCTTTATCGATAAATTGATACATCTCTTTGCCTACAATATCGCTACTCTCGCCGACAGAACGCTTGAAGAGTGTTGTCTCTTCCAAAATAGGAGTCTCTATGTAGCTATACCCATAATTTTTTGCTATTTTTATCGCGGTAGTTACAATGTGTACATATTTTTGACTATCTTCAAAGATTAAATCTTTCATGCCTCTCAAAGGATTTATCATTCTATCATCTCCTTATAAAATCGACAATCTCACGCTGTATCTCTTCGATGCTTTTTGAAGCATTGATACAAAGGTTTTCGATTCCCAATTTCATGATGATATCTTTCATGTCTTGCTGCACCTCAAGAAGGTACTTGAGCCCTCGCTTTTCTATCTCGTCAAGCCCTTTTTGGGAGAGTCTGCGATCAAGCGTCATGATATCCATCTCTAGAAGTATTACTTTATCGGGCATTTTGTTTTCTAGTGCAAAACGATTCATATCTAAAAGTTCCATAAAGGAGAACTTATCTCTATTCATCGCATATGCCATACCTGAGACGAGTCCTCTGTCTGAGAGAATGAGTTTATCAAGATTAGGCTCGATCACTTGCTTGTAATGCTCAGCTCTATCGGCTAAAAAGAGTAAAACTTCAGCTCTTTTTGATTTGAGTTCACTCCTTAGAAGTATCTCTCTTGCTTTTTGTCCAAAGGTCGTTCCTCCGGGCTCTTGCGTTGTGATTGCATCAGGAAAAATCTCTTTTAAGAGCTCAATTTGCGTGCTTTTACCACAAGTATCTATGCCTTCAAATAGTATATACATTAAGAACCTCTCTTTATCATTTCGGATACCTCTACAGGAACAAGATGATCTATCTTGCCGTTGTATCTTAAGATAGATCGCACAATAGAAGAACTTATAAATGCATTTTTAAGACTCGGCATCAGGTGGATGGTCTCAAGCTCTTGTCTGAGTGATGCGTGTGCATATCCCATTTGAAGCTCATATTCAAAGTCGCTTACTGCTCTTAGACCTCTGACGATGATATTTGCATCAAGTTTATCACAAAGATCAACGAGGAGAGTATTGAAACCCACGACCGAGACATTGGCATACTCTTTTGTTGCAAGGCGAGCCATATCGATCCTCTGCTGCACCTCAAACATCGGCTTTTTTTCTGCATTTTCAGCAACTGCTACGACAACTTCATCGAAGATGTTGCATGCTCTTTTTATGATGTCAAGGTGCCCGTTTGTTACAGGGTCGAAAGTCCCCGGATATATAGCCCTTTTCATGGGTGCTCCTTATGATTATTATCACTCCATCGTTGGTACAGTTGATGCTGTATGCCTAGCGTATCATACCATTTTCCTATCAAAAAGTCTTCCATCTTCTCCAGTGTATCTGCCTCGCTATAGTATGCCATAGTAGGCGGTGAGATAACGACACCCATAGAAGAGAGCTTGTGCATATTCTCCAAAGCTATGGTTGAAAACGGCATCTCTCTTGGAGCTAAAAGTAAGGGTTTTCTCTCTTTGAGTGCTACTGCTGCTATGCGTGTCGGTAGTGTGTCGGCTATGCCGCAAGCGATTTTTGCTAAAGAGTTCATGCTACAAGGGATAATAGCTGTCGCATCAACGCCGAATGAACCGCTAGAGATGGCAGCGGCAATATCCGCATTGTCATAGAGTTTTGCTTTTTTCTCCTCACAAAGCGAGACAATCTCTGCATTTTTCGATGCACATACATAGAGATCGATACTGCTTGGTAGATTTTCAATAAATCGCATAGAGAGCCTTATACCGCTTGCACCGGTAATAGCAAGAGCTAATTTCATCGCAGTTCCTAGAGTTAAATAGGCGTGTATTATATCAAAAGTAAGTTAAATAGAATTGGATTGTGATTGGAGCGGGCGAAGGGATTCGAACCCTCGACCCTAACCTTGGCAAGGTTATGCTCTACCCCTGAGCTACGCCCGCATATGAGAAATAGGGTATCAATAAAACAAAATCAAAAAAGTCTAGCCTAAAGCAACTAGTTGCGTGAGCTAACTGCTGAAGTTGTCACAGTGACAACGTAGCAAAAAGGACTTTGTTCGTTTTTGCGTTATTATAAGTGGTACCTCGGGTCGGACTCGAACCGACACGAGCAAGCTCACCAGATTTTGAGTCTGGCGTGTCTACCAGTTTCACCACCGAGGCAAATTGTGAAATGCGATTGTATAGGAGATGAGCTTAAAATGTGTTGAAATTTGATGGCTCATAGAGCGGAGTTTTTGTAAGTTTTTTAGATATCTTGAGTTTTCTTTTATCATTGATATATGCTGTTTTAATCCTATGGAAAAATTGGTTATAATACTCTCAATATTAAAATATATGAGTTTTGGAGCTTTTTTGAAAATCACTATAATCATCACAGCCATACTTTTCATATACGCAGCATTTTCGACGATATTTGTTGATACAAAACTTGTCGGCAATATCGGTAAGATCGTCGGTGAGACAAATTTACATCTTTTTGGTTATTTTGCTTATATCAATCTTGTTATACTCTTCTATCCACTCTATAGACTCTATGTGGCTGGCGAGCTTTATAGGAAGCTTGATTATATCGTTGGTTGGATTTTACTTTTTATCGGTTTCGTGATTTTGAGTGGTCTCATCTTGCCACCTGAGGGTGTTGGTTTCGTAGCAAATGAGATTATCGATTTTCTCTATCCATATATAGGCACTGCAGGACTTTGGCTTTTATGGTTTATGATTTTTGTGCTTGCATCAAGACAAAGAGAAATGCCATAGAGCCTCTTGAAGAGATAAGGCGAGAGATAAAACACAGTGACCTGAGTGATATCGTGCTTGATCAAAAGAGATTGAAAGCCAAAAAGAGTCATGATGTAGAGATCGTAGAAGAACTTGAAGAGAATTCGAAGCTTTTAGCATCCATAGACAAAGGGGCGGTTTCTGCACCTAAAAATTTCAGACTTCCAAAGATAGAATTTCTGAAAAAAGCACCACGACTGATCAAAAAAGTCAATGAAGAAGAGATTGATCAAAAGATAGGCGATTTGCTTGATAAGCTTAAAAAGTTCAATATAGAAGGGGATGTTGTTCGTACTTATAGCGGACCGCTTGTTACGACATTTGAGTTTAAACCTGCACCTCATGTGAAGATATCCAAGATTCTTAATCTCCAAGATGATCTTGCTATGGCACTGAGTGCCGAGACGATTCGTATCCAAGCACCAATTCCCGGTCGTGATGTTGTAGGTATCGAGATACCAAATGATACGGTCGATACTATCTATCTTCGCGAGATACTCGAGAGCAATATTTTCCAAAATGCAAAATCATCTTTGACGGTTGCACTAGGCAAGGACATCGTAGGCAAACCTTTTGTGACGGATATCAAAAAATTACCGCATCTTCTTATCGCAGGGACAACGGGAAGTGGAAAATCAGTCGGTATCAATGCCATGATTCTCTCTCTTCTCTATAGAAACGATCCGAGTCACCTTAAACTTATGCTTATCGATCCTAAGATGTTGGAATTTTCTATCTATAATGATATCCCTCATCTTATCACACCGGTGATTACCTCTCCTAAAAAAGCTATCACGGCACTTTCAAATATGGTTGCAGAGATGGAGCGAAGATATCAGCTCATGTCGGAAAATCGCACAAAAAATATAGAGGGCTATAATGAGAAGATAAAAAAGAGCGGCGGTGAAGAGTTACCATATATCGTAGTAATCATAGATGAGCTCGCTGATTTGATGATGAATGGAGGCAAAGAAGTTGAGTACTCTATCGCTAGGCTTGCGCAGATGGCAAGAGCGAGCGGGATTCATCTTATTGTTGCGACACAGCGACCAAGCGTTGATGTGGTTACCGGGCTTATCAAGGCAAATCTCCCTTCACGACTGAGTTATAGAGTGGGGCAGAGGATTGACTCAAAAGTGATCTTAGACACCATGGGAGCTGAGAGTCTTTTAGGAAGAGGGGATGCGCTCTTTACGCCTCCTGGGGCAGTAGGACTTGTGAGACTACATGCGCCATGGAGTAGCGAAGAGGAGATAGAGAAGATTGTTGAGTATCTGAAGCTTCAAAGGGAACCTGAGTATGATGAAAGCTATCTCAGTAATGGAGGAATAAACCAAGGGGGTGGCTCAAAACAAGATGCCATAGGCGAGCTCGATCCACTTTATGAAGAGGCACGAGAGATCATCCAAAATGATAGAAAAACATCCATATCTTATCTTCAAAGAAAACTCCAGATAGGCTATAACCGTTCTGCCAATATCATCGAACAGTTACAAGCAAATGGAGTGTTGAGTGCCCCAAATGCCAAAGGCAACAGAGAAATATTGTAACGAATTGTTACAAGAATAACTCTATAATTGTAGTTATTATTTGTGGTTATACTGTTTTTAACTCTTTACTGATACTATTTGTAATAAATATAAACAAATAGAGGGAGATAATCA
Source organism: Sulfurovaceae bacterium (assembly GCA_037383745.1). Lineage (GTDB taxonomy): Bacteria > Campylobacterota > Campylobacteria > Campylobacterales > Sulfurovaceae > BN30871. Next base: position 38,503 of record JARROQ010000024.1, on the reverse strand, counting down.
TGGCTTTGATTGAAGATTACAAAAAGCATACAGAAGAAAGAGCACAATTAGGTGTTCCTCCGTTACCGCTTAACGCATCTCAGACGGCTGAGCTTGTCGAGCTTTTAAAACAAGATTCTATCGCCGAGAAAGATTATGTATTGGAACTTTTCGAAGAGAAAGTGCCTGCAGGTGTGGACGATGCTGCCTATGTAAAAGCGGCATTTTTAAATGATATCATTCAAGGCGGTGTAACTTGCGAGATGATTACACCAATCAAAGCGTGTGAAATACTAGGTAAGATGTTGGGAGGATTCAATGTTAAGCCACTCATCGAAGCGCTTAAGCTTGGCGGTGAAGTAGGCAAAAGTGCAGCAAATCAACTCAAAAATACCTTACTAGTCTATGATTCATTTAATGATGTTAAAGCATTGATGGATGAGGGCAATGCACTGGCTAAAGAGGTAATCGTCTCTTGGGCAGAGGGTGAGTGGTTTACCAATAGAGCTGAAATGGACAAAGAGATCACGGTCACAGTCTACAAAATCCCAGGCGAAACAAATACCGACGATCTCTCTCCTGCAAGTGAAGCTTTCACAAGAGCAGATATCCCTCTCCACGCCAATTCATTCCTTGTTAACAGAATGGATAATCCTCTTGATACAATGAAAAAACTCAAAGAGAAGGGGCACCCTCTAGCATATGTAGGTGATGTTGTTGGTACGGGAAGTTCGAGAAAATCCGGTATCAACTCTGTGCAGTGGCATATGGGTAAAGATATTCCAGGAATTCCGGGCAAAAGAACGGGTGGTATCGTCATAGGTGATATCATTGCGCCTATCTTCTTCAACACAGCAGAAGATTCAGGATGTATCCCTATTCAGGCATCTGTGGGTAAACTTGAGACAGGCGATGTGATTACTGTCAAGCCTTTTGATGGTGTTATCGAGAGAGATGGAGAGGTTGTCTCTGAGTTTACGCTTGAGCCCAATACGCTCCCTGATGAGATGAGAGCAGGGGGGCGTATCCCTCTCATCATCGGTAAAGGTTTAACAGCTAAAGCAAGAGAAGCACTTAGTATGGATGCAGGTGATATCTTTATGAAGCCTGCACAGCCGGCCGATGATGGCAAAGGGTATACACTAGCGCAGAAGATGGTGGGTAAGGCTTGTGGTATGGATGGTGTCAAACCGGGTGTCTACTGTGAGCCTATAGCGACCACAGTAGGTTCGCAAGATACCACAGGTCCAATGACTCGAGATGAGATCAAAGAGCTTGCGGCACTCAATTTCGGTGCAGACTTTGTGCTTCAGTCATTTTGTCATACTGCTGCATATCCAAAACCGGCAGATATCAATCTGCAACACACACTTCCTAAATTTTGGACAGAGAGAAAAGGCTTTATCCTTAGACCGGGCGATGGTGTTATCCATTCTTGGCTCAATAGAATGTGTCTTCCTGATACGGTAGGAACGGGTGGAGATAGCCATACACGATTTCCTATCGGTATCTCTTTCCCTGCAGGTTCTGGTCTTGTCGCTTTTGCCGGTGTAACCGGGATGATGCCTTTGACTATGCCTGAGTCGGTTCTCGTGCGTTTCAAAGGTAAGATGCAGCCGGGTATCACACTAAGAGATATGGTCAATGCTATTCCTTATCAAGCGATCAAAGATGGTCTACTCACCGTAGAGAAAAAGGGGAAGAAGAATATCTTTGCGGGTAGAGTGCTCGAGATAGAAGGTCTAGAGGATCTTAAGTGCGAGCAGGCGTTTGAGCTTTCTGATGCCTCTGCTGAGCGCTCAGCAGCAGCCTGTACGGTTAAGCTCAACAAAGAGCCGGTGATTGAGTATCTTGAGTCAAATATTGTTTTGATCGAAGAGCTTATAGCACAAGGGTATGAAGATAAAACAACACTTGAGCGAAGAGCACAAAAGATGAGGGATTGGATTGCCGATCCGGTCTTGATGGAGGCCGATACCGATGCCCAGTATGCTGCAGTGATTGAGATAGATATGGATCAAATAAGAGAGCCAATACTTGCTTGCCCCAATGATCCCGATGATGTTAAAACACTCTCAGAGATCCACGAAGCAGGGCTTAGAACTGAGATTGATGAGGTATTTGTAGGCTCTTGTATGACTAATATCGGTCTTTTTAGAGCGTTAGGAGAGGTGCTCAGAGGCGAGGGTGCTGTGCCGACAAAATTGTGGGTTTGTCCTCCGACAAAAATGGATGAAAAGACACTCATAGAAGAGGGGTACTACTCTGTATTTGGTATGGCAGGTGCGCGTACTGAGATACCGGGATGTTCACTCTGTATGGGGAACCAAGCATCAGTTGCACAAAATGCTTGGGTCTTCTCTACAAGTACAAGAAACTTTGATAATAGACTTGGAAAAGGCTCTCAAGTCTATCTAGGTTCAGCAGAACTTGCAGCGGTAGTAGCGCTCAAAGGTAGGATCCCAACGGCTGCTGAGTATATGGAGATCGTTCCAAATAAGATCAAACCTGAGATGAGTGATGATGTCTATAGATATCTTAACTTCAACAAGGTAAGTAAAGAAGCATTAGAGGCGATGGTAGAGTAAACTCATAGCGTTTTGCTATGAGTCAGTAAGCGTTTGTAAAAATGTTTCGAGAGCTTTTGAGAAATCCTTTGGATTTTCCAACATACTTGCGTGACCACTATTTTTTAACTCTATATAGTGGCTGTTTTTTATACTCTTTGATATATCTTCCATAACTTTTGGTGCGATAATCATATCATCTTGAGCGCTGATAAGTAGGGTGGGAATCTTGATTTTCTTAAGGCTTTTAGTCGTATCGGTTCTACTAAGCATTGCTAAAAGGCCGCCTTTGATGCCGATGGAGCTAAATCTCAGTATTCTATTTTTTAAATCTTCTATCTCTTTTGCATGCCGTGTTATATATCTTTTGGTAAATGCAGCGGCTAAAAATTGATCCAAGAATGGCGCGACTCCCTCAGTATCTATCTTTTTTATAGCTGCTGCTCTTTTGAGCTTTGCTTCATCGCTATCACTTGTAGTTGTTGTGTTTGCCAAGATCAAAGCCTTAAAATTACCGAGTCGCTCATTTGCTCTGAGTGCTATGTAACCACCCATTGAGAAGCCGCAGATGATCACATCTTTAAGCTCAAGCTTTGTGATGATCAATTCAAGATCATCGACAAAACTCTCCATCGTATATTGACCGCTTTTATATTCCGAGTCACCAAATCCACGAATATCATAAGTGATGCAATAGTACCTATTTTCAAATTGTGAAATGATATCATTCCAAAGTGTATGATCAAAGGGGAATCCATGAATGAAAATGATGGGTTGATTTGCTGCGTTGCCTTCGGTGAATATATTTAGACCATTCATAACTCTGTTCATTGTAGCCCCTTAAAATATTTATTTATTTTATCATAATTATAGCAATGTATCAATATATTTTTTGTATCATCTCTTTTACTACTTTACTAATTTTTGCAGGTTTCCCCCCTACCACATAGGCATATTTACCAATCATGGAGAAGATAAGCAGATCGTCTTTGTATATCTCCTGTTTTATCTTAAGTGAAGCACCACCGATAGAGAGTACTTCGCTTGTATTTTTAAATTAAACTTTTTGTAATTCTTATAATTTGATATAATACGCTAGACTTTATGTGATAATCGGAGAGTTTCTATGAAAACATTTTTAAATGGACTTGGGCTTATCATACCCACAGCGATTATTTTCTATCTTCTTATTTGGTTATTACAAAAAACGGAAGCTTTTTTTCAAAATTTTTTACTTTTTTTCATGCCGGAGCAATACTATATTGCCGGTATGGGATTGTTAGCAGGGGTAGTTTTTGTCTATCTTATAGGTCTGCTTCTAAAATTTTGGATTGTGCAAAAATTTCGTGATTTTATAGAAAAAATTATAGATAAAATGCCTGTTATCAGTAGTGTTTACGGAGGTGTAAAAGATTTTATGAATTTCTTTTACAATATGAAAAGTAGAGGCGATAAGATAACCGTTCTAGCCGATATACCGGCTATGGAAGCAAAACTAATAGGCTTCATAACTTTAGAGGATTTAAAAAACTTTGATGACCTTCATATGGATGACCCCGTTATGGTCTATTTTCAGATGAGTTATCAAATAGGAGGTTACAGTATGTTTATCCCACGAAAAAATCTGATACTCTTAGATATGAGCATAGAAGAATCATTTAGATTTGTGATGACTGCAGGAATTTCCAATACCAAAGGAGAGGTGCACAATGACAGATAAAGATGATGGACATGGGTTGGCACTCAGTGGTGGCGCTATTTTGGGCGCAGCTCACATTGGAGTTTTGAAGGCGATCGAGAAAAACAATATAAAGATAAATCATATTGCCGGAACAAGTATCGGTGCAGTTGTGGGCGCGCTTTATGCTTTTGGTAAAAGCACTAAAGAGATAGAAAATTTGGCCCATAGTATCAATTTTAAAGCTCTTTTGAGCATCTCTCCAACAAAGCTCGGTCTCTTTTCAAATGTCAAAATAGCCAAATTTATCCACGAACATATCGGAGATGTAAAAATCGAGGATGCGCTCATGCCTTTGCGCATCATAACAACCGATATTACCGATCTTGAAAAAGTGACTATTGCCAAAGGAGATTTGGCGCAAGCACTTATGGCAAGTTGTGCAGTTCCCGGGATATTTTCACCTATAGAATTTGACAATAAGCTACTTGTAGATGGGGGCTTGATAGAAAATGCACCCTTAAAAACACTCAAAGAGCTTGGTATAGAAAAAACTATTACCGTATGCTTAGCCTCAAGACATGTAAATCGAAGACCAAAAAATCTTATAGAGGTTATCATGAATAGCCATAGCTGTATGTTGCAGATGCTCAATAAAGAGTCTTGCGGTGAAAGTGATATCATCATAGCACCCAATCTTGAGCATTTTAATGCATTTAAATCTTCCGAGATAGAAAATATAACAGAAGTTGGATATAAAGAGGGGATGCGCGTTTTACAAAATTTGGAAAATAAAGATACTATAAAGTGTAGCAGTATTTATTGACAATAATTTTTCCTTAAGTCGGATTGCACTACACTTAATATCTATGAGATTGCAATAAAAGGAGATAGTCATGGCACGAGCCGGAAAGTCGATTATTAAAGGTGTTGAGATTCAAGAGCTTATCAATATCCTCAATAGAGCATATGCGGATGAATGGTTAGCATATTATCAATATTTTATTGAAGCAAAAGTTATTAAAGGGCTTATGAAAGATGCGGCTATTGCGGAACTTACTCAGCATGCAACTGATGAGCTTAACCATGCTAATTTGGTTGCCGATAGGATATTGCAACTTGGCGGTACACCGCTTTTAGATCCACATGATTGGTTCAAGCAAACTAATTGCGGTTATGAAGCACCAAGTGATTTTGATGTCGTCGCGATTCTCAACGATGCCATCAAGGGGGAGCAGTGCGCGATTGCTACCTATAGCAAGCTAGTTGACCTTACAAGAGATAAAGATATAGTTACCTATGATATTGTTAGCCAGATATTGGCTGATGAGGTTGAGCATGAGGAGGATCTCCAAGCACTTCACGATGATATTACGGAATTTATAGAAGATATCAAAAAGAACCTTCATTGATATGTATTGACTAAAGTTTTTTAAGAAGCGATTGCCTGAAGTTTTCAAAGGAGGGGAGTTCAAGGTTTGAACTTCTTTGCTTTGTGCCCCACATCGGCTCAGGAAAATAACTATCCCCTTCAAAACGCGCCATGATATGCCAATGCAGATGCGGTAGATAGTTCCCAAAAGAGGCGATATTAATCTTGGTTGGTTTATAAAAGTTGAGCATCTCTTTTTCTATGATATTAAGCACCTCCAGTACCCGAACCTGTAGCTCCCATGGCACTTCACTCATCTCTTTATAGGGAATTTCTGTAAAAATTTTAAGCCAAGGAATTTCGCTTTCGTGTGTCTCGATTCTAAGCTCTTTTTCTTCGTATATAATCATTATCGTATCTTTTTGATATTATTTTTACCGAGTTTATATATCGCAGAAGTGCTTTTACCCTCTTTGAGTGGATAGATGATAATATCGGTTTTTTGCGCGTCTGAGCATCTTTTTGTGTGCACTTTGAACTCTAGTGAAAGCTTTGAGTGTATCGAGCGAATCGAGTGCTTTGATAAACTTTTTTTCATTTGATCTCTGTTTTATCTCGTTCAATCTATCGCTATTTTGGGAGATAAAACCTATGGTTGTATCAGTAGAGGTAAGAAAAACTTTATTTTTTAGCACGACTTGACCTGTGTTGATTTTGTAAAATTATAGCGTAAAAGATAGCGTTTCATATTGATTTAGTGGTTGATGAAGTTATCAAGTATCTCATAATATTTATGATAATTTGAAATGGTATTATGGTCTGCTCGATCTATAATTTTATATATTACTTGTGAATTTGGAAATGCATCAACAAGCGCTTTGGTTCGTTCAGGTTTAATCATTTGATCTTTTTGTGCTGCAATAATAAGTGTTTTTGCGTGTATTTTTTTAACCCTCTCGATAGAGTCGTATTTATCCTTTAATATAATTGACATAGGATAAAGAGAAAATACATCTTGTGCTACATTTTGGACACTATCAAAAGGAGTAATGAGTACAAGTTTATCTATCTCTCTTTTACTAGCCAAAAAAGTTGCAACACCGCTTCCTAAACTCCTTCCTGCGATAGTCATTTTTTTATATCGTGGTTTTATCTTGTCAAAAATATAGAGTGCGTCTGAATATAGGTTTTCCTCTGTAGCGTCACCTTCACTCCCGCTATAGCCACGATACTTGATAAGATATATAGAATGATTAGGAAATTTTTTTGTAAACATTGCACTATTATAATCAACTGTCTCTGCATTTCCCCCAAAATAGATAATTGCATTTTCTTTGCCTTCATTTAGTACGGTAGATTTGATTTTTATTCCATTGTTGATATATTAAAGCAACAGAGGTTAGTAGAGATTTAATAATTTTTTTCAATAGTCTCACAGCTCTTTATACATGATGTGGCAATCCACATAACCTAAGCTTTTATGCAGATACGCTTTTGGGATAGTTCCAATGGTTTGAAAACCCATTTTCTTCCATAGGTAGACAGCTACAACATTCGTTGATACCACATTATTGAAGAGCATGGCTTTAAAACCATGCTCTCTTGCTACGCCAAGAGAGTGTTCGTAGAGACTCTGTGCTATGCCTCTGCCTCTACAACTTGGAGCGACCATGTAACCGCAATTGCAGATATGCGCACCCGGGCCTTTTGCATTAGGCGTGATATAGTATGAGCCACAAACGACACCGTCTCGTTCATAAATAAAAGCACGCTTTGGAGGCGTACACCAGAGTTTATAGCCATCTTCAAAATTGATATTTGGATCATAAGCATAGGTTTCTTGATCGCTGACAATACGAGAAAAGGTTGGCCAAAAGAGTTTAAAATCAGCCTTTGTCATCGTTTTTATGCTCATAATATCCTTCCTTCTTAAGACTAAGAGAGATAATCCTGTAATGCCTTTGGTTCAAGTCTATTGTCTGTTGTTCTCAACTCTTTAATCGCCTCAGCCGCTGCTTTAGCTGCCGCGATAGTTGTAAAGTAGGCAACATTATTACTAAGAACTGTTTGACGGATAATCTTAGCATCGCTTTTACTGGCTTTGTTGTCACTTGTATTAATCGCAAGTGCTATCTCCCCATTTCGGATGATATCATCGATATTTGGGCGTCCTTCAGAGATTTTAAGTACCTTAGAAGATGCAACGCCTGCAGTTTTGAGTGCATTATGCGTACCCTCTGTTGCTATGATTTCAAAGCCAAGCTCGCTAAAGAGTGTGCCAATTTCACCTGCAAAACATTTGTCGCTTGATGTGAGTGATAAAAAGAGTTTCCCCTCAAGAGGGATGATATTTTTACTTGCAAATTGGCTTTTAGCAAAACTCATGCCGAAACTATGACTGATACCCATCACTTCCCCTGTTGATTTCATCTCAGGTCCCAAGATAAGGTCTGAGCCCGGAAGTTTATTGAAAGGAAATACAGCCTCTTTAACGGCGATATGATTTTTGATTTTTGGTTCAAGTATCTCTTGTGAATAATCAACAACTTCAAATGTATCATAATAACTCAAAGCTTCTCTGAGGTCTTTTTTTATCATAACCCTTGTGGCAACTTTTGCCAATGGCACACCCGTAGCTTTACTTACAAAAGGGACGGTTCTAGAGGCTCGTGGATTGACCTCGATGAGATAAATATCACCTTTATGGATAGCATATTGGATATTGAGGAGTCCGATAACTCCAAGACCTAGAGCGATATCTTTTGTCTGTTCTTTGATATCTTGGAGTGTTTTCTCGTCGATTGATACCGGAGGAAGGGAGCATGCGCTATCGCCTGAATGGATGCCTGCCTCTTCGATATGCTGCATAATCGAGCCTATATAAACCTCTTTGCCGTCACTTATGGCATCTACATCAAGCTCTATAGCGTTATCAAGAAACTTATCTATAAGTACCGGAGCATCGTTTGATACACGAACGGCTTCATGTGTATACTCTTTGAGCTCATCATCATTATAGACTGTTCTCATGCCTCTTCCTCCAAGCACAAAGCTTGGACGGACAAGTACCGGATAACCGATTCTATTGGCAATGGCAAGGAGCTCCACCTCTGTAAATGCAGTTCCATTGTCCGGTTGTTTAAGTCCAAGCTCTTTGATAAAGGTCGAGAATTGCTCTCTATCTTCGGCGAGATCAATCACTTTAGCGCTCGTTCCGGCGATATTTGCACCGAAAGATGTGAGTTTTTTTGCAAGTTTCAGTGGTGTTTGTCCTCCAAAGTGGACGATGATACCATCAGGGTTTTCTCTAGCTACTACATTGCGTACATGTTCAAAATCTATAGGCTCAAAATAGAGAATATCAGACGTATCATAGTCGGTTGAGACTGTCTCGGGGTTGCAGTTATACATGATAGAGGTTATGCCCATGTCAGCAAGTGCAAAAGAGGCATGCACACAGCAGTAATCAAACTCTATCCCTTGCCCGATTCTATTTGGTCCACCACCGATGACAAGCACTCTCTTCTCTCGCTTATCATTTTTTGCTTTTTCAAGTGGTAATTTGGTAATGTTTGTTGTAGAGTAAAGATAAGGAGTAAGCGCCTTAAACTCGGCAGCGCAGGTGTCTACTTCATTATATTCAAGTTGAATATCGAGCTTTTCTCTGCTTGCGTAGATATCATCTTCATTGAGGCTTGATGCTTCTTTTTCATTGATGATTTGAGCAATCATCATATCGCTAAAGCCTTCGCTTTTGATTTTTCTCATCTTTTGTTCATCATTTAAGATGCCTGAGTTAATACTTTTTTCAGACCGCACAATTTCTTCTATCTGATATAAAAACCATCTATCTATATTTGAAAGCTCATAAACTTTTTCAATATCAAAATCTCTTCTAAAAGCTTCGGCGACATAAAGAATTCTCTTTTCATTTGGTCTTCTAATTTCTCGTGTTAGCATCTCATCATCACAATTGATTCGCTCAAATCCGCAAAGTCCGGTTTCTAAAGAGCAGAGAGCTTTTTGAAAGGATTCTTTGAAAGTACGACCGATACTCATCACCTCGCCAACACTTTTCATTGCTGTTGTTAAGGTCGAATTTGCTTGTGGAAATTTTTCAAATGTAAATCTCGGTATTTTTGTAACGATATAGTCGATGACAGGCTCAAAACTTGCAGGCGTTCCCGTGATATCATTGGTAATCTCATCAAGCGTGTAACCTACTGCAAGGAGTGTTGCTACTTTTGCGATAGGGTATCCCGTCGCTTTTGAGGCAAGGGCAGAAGATCTAGAGACACGCGGGTTCATCTCGATAACAATCATTCTTCCCGTTGTCGGATGGATAGAAAATTGGACATTTGAGCCACCCGTATCAACGCCGATTTCACGCAAGATCTTAAAGCTAGCATCTCTCATATGTTGATACTCTTTGTCCGTAAGTGTAAGTGCCGGAGCAATCGTGATACTATCACCTGTGTGCACACCCATAGGATCGAGATTTTCTATGGAGCAGACGATGATACAGTTATCATCCTTATCTCGAATAACCTCCATCTCGTACTCTTTCCACCCGAGGAGTGACTCTTCAATGAGAATTTCATTGATAGGGCTAAGTTCAAGCCCACCTTTGGCTATCTCTCTAAACTCATCCATATTATAAGCAACACCGCTTCCGCCACCGGCAAGCGTATAGGAGGCGCGTATAATCATAGGAAAACCTATCTCTTTAGCGGCATCGAGTGCCTCTTCAATGTTGTAAGCATATCTAGAAATCGGGATATCCATACCAATCTTGATCATCGCTTTTTTAAACTCTTGTCTATCCTCACCTTTTTTTATGGCTTCCGGATTTGCTCCTAGAAAGATAACATCGCCTAGCATATCTTTTTCATGCATCTTCATAGCAACATTAAGTGCTGTCTGACCACCCATAGTGGGGAGTATCGCATCAATATTCTCTTTTTTGATGATGTCGGCTATTACATCTTCGGTAATCGGCTCTATGTATGTTCTATCTGCAAACTCGGGATCAGTCATGATAGTTGCAGGATTTGAATTGATGAGCACGACCTTGTAGCCAAGCTCTTTGAGTGTTTTGGCAGCTTGTGTGCCGGAGTAGTCAAATTCACAAGCTTGACCGATAACAATCGGCCCTGAACCTATAAGAAGTATATTTTTGATATCGTTGCGTTTTGGCATGTAGATGAACCCTTAATTTTAGAAGATATTATACTGATAATAAGCCAAAAATGCTCTTAAAAAGAGCACTTAGAACATCTCAAGAGGAGAAGATTTCGGTTTAGCTTTAGGTGGCAATACTTGTGTTTCTTCTCCATTCTCTACAGTAGGGTGAATGGAGTCTTCTTGTGTCTGATATATCTTAGGAGCGATAGTATCGGCCGTATTTTTGGGTACTGTCAACTCTTCTTGCTTAGGTATGATTTTCTCTTTTTTATCTTTTGCTAACGATGCTTTTACTTTATCAATATTGAAATCATATACAAGTTTTTTCCCGGCATCTTTAATAACAGAGAAGGTTCCGGGTGTCAATGGGTTCGCATAATATTTAACCTTTGCAACTTTATAGTTATCTTCTGTGCTCACTTTCTCTACGACACCTACGGGAATATTGGCAAAAAATATACCATCAAGCCCATTGGTTGTTACAATATCACCCGTTTGCACCTCATACCATTTTGGGATAAAGCTTACTTTGAGATAGCGGTAATCTTCACCAAATGCAATCCCGGGCGCTTTATTTTTGCCGATAAATACTGAAAATCTACATTTATTATCTGAGATAAGATATCCATAAAATTGATTATCTTTCACTCTTGCTATACCGCCTACAACATTGTTTTGGATAAGTCCGTAGAGCTTCTGCTCATCATTGACATTTTTCGGTTTTGTCAATATGACTTTAGAGAAACTGTTAAGTCTCGTATAGGATATAGTTTGGGTAAGCGTAATCTTGTCAAGTGGGAGTTGTGCCAAAAAAGGCATACTTTTATGGAGTGAGCGGAGCTGATTGATATATTCTGTCTGATTTAAAAGCTGTTTTTTAAGGATTTCATTTTGTGATTTATATCTTTTGATTGCCTCTTTTTGGGAGAGGTATCTATCTTTCGTGTCAGTGATAGATTTGATAGTTTCATTATAGGTCTGTTTTATTGGATTAATAAGTTTGAAAGCATATTGACTGATTATGTTTTCATTGTTTGTGCTAATTAAGCCCAAAATAAGTATCAGGGCTATTATAGCAACTATTCTAGTCTTCATATGCCACTTGTTGGAGTATGTCTAACTGCTCAAGTGCTTTACCGGTACCTTTGGTAACCGCGAGCAGTGGTTCATCAGCAATATAAACTGCCAGTTTTACAGCATCTGAGAGGTATTTGTCTATACCTCTAATCAGCGCACCGCCACCTGTAAGAACAATGCCGTTTTCTACGATATCGCCTGCGAGTTCAGGTGGAGTTTTCTCTAAGATAACTCCAAGTGCTTTTACGATCTCATCAAGAGGGTCTTTGATCGCGGCTCTGATGTGTTCACTTGTAATATCTGCAGATATGATTTTGCCCTCAAGTACATCCCTGCCGCTTACTTTTGTTTTGAGCTCTTCTTCAAGTTGTACGGCAGTTCCTATCTTGATCTTCAAATCTTCGGCGATTCTCTCACCGATAGCAAGATTGAAGTTCTTTTTAACATATTCTATAATTGCTTGATCTAGCTTATCTCCAGCGACTTTAATCGATTCACAAAGGACAAGACCGCCTAGAGATATGACACCGATCTCTGTTGTGCCACCACCGATATCAACAATAAGGTTGCCATTTGGCTCTCTTATCGGCAATCCGGCACCGATAGCTGCAGCCATAGGCTCTTCTATAAGGTAAACATAGCGTGCACCTGCATTGATAGCCGATTCTCTTACAGCTTTTCTCTCAACTTGGGTGATGCCGTAAGGAACACATATGATAACTCTAGGGCTAAAGAGTGCGTTCATCACTACCGTACTACTACGAGGTTTCTCGGAGATCAGGGCCTCTTCGCCAAAACCTCTCCCCGCTTTGAGCCTGGCCAGCTCAATAGGCGCATGACCCTCTTCAGGTGCCCGAGAAACGGTACACTCACCGCGACTGATCAGGATAAAAATTTTTTTATCATATGTTTATCCTTATTTTAAATTATGCGCTTTTTTTATTTTTAATATAGAGCGGTTTTTTATTTTCTACAACACTCTCTTTGGTTATTATCACATCATATCCGTCAAGTTCAGGAAGTTCAAACATCGTCTCTAGGAGTAAATCTTCAAGTATCGACCTCAGCCCTCTAGCACCCGTTTTTCTAGCAATAGCTTTTTGGGCAATTGCAAGGAGTGCATCTTCTTCAAAGATAAGCGTTGCACCATCTATTGCAAATGTCTTCTTGTATTGGCTTGCAAGAGAGTTTTTTGGCTCAGTAAGTATCCGTACCATCTCTGCTTCATTGATTTTGTTGAGTGTAGCGATGACGTGGAGTCTGCCTATGAGTTCAGGGATAAGTCCAAAATGGACAAGATCATCAGGTTCAACTTGCTGGATGATATTTTCATCCTCAGAGTTACTTCTTTTCTCTTGATTAAACCCAAGTGTATTTGCACCGAGTCTTCTTTTGATAGACTCTTCAAGTCCGTCAAAAGCGCCGCCACAGATAAAGAGGATATTTGAGGTATCTATCTGGATAAATTCTTGATTTGGATGTTTTCGTCCACCCTTTGGCGGTATGTTGACAATCGAGCCTTCTATAATCTTCAAGAGAGCTTGTTGCACGCCTTCACCGGAAACATCACGTGTTATTGATCTATTTTCGCCTGCTCTTGAAATCTTGTCAATCTCATCGATAAAAACGATGCCTCTCTCAGCTTTTTCTATATCGCCATCTGCGACTTGGTAGAGTTTAGTGAGGATATTTTCAACATCTTCACCGACATAACCTGCTTCTGTGAGTGTTGTTGCATCAGCTATGGCTATGGGGACATTTAGAAATCTTGCTATGCTTTGGGCCAAAAGTGTCTTGCCACTTCCTGTTGGACCAATAAGAAGGATGTTTGATTTTGCGATTTCAGTATCATCATTGACAACATCTTTTTTATAGATTCTTTTGTAGTGATTGTAGACTGCAACAGAGAGTGTCTTCTTTGCTTCGTCTTGACCTATAACATACTCATCCAATAATCTTTTTATCTCTTTAGGCGGGAGAAGTTCCTCATCGGTGTTAGTATCAGATTCATAGTTCTCATCATCTCCGAAAAGCAGTTTATAGGCCGATATGACACAAGTGGCACATATATAGACATCTTTATCGTGACCGGCTATAAATGGGTTTTCATTGCCATCATTGACTGTTTGGCAAAAACTACATTTTTTCATAATTGTTCATTCCTTTTAAAAGGGATCCCTCTTTTAGAATCCAGTATAAACTGACATATATTTTTAACAGCAAAATTATCGTTCGTTTCATAGAGATTAGCAGCGACATCTTTGAGTGGTTTGTTACTTTCAAAAAGTTCTCTATAGGTGCTTTTAAGTGCATTGATATCATCTTTATCAAAATGTCTTCTAAGACCTGTCAGATTGAGTCCTCGAAGATGGGCTCTATTGCCTTCTGCGAGACAATAAGGCGGGATATCTTGCGAGAGAGCACTTGCACCCGCTATCATAGCATAATCCCCTATATGAACAAACTGATGAATAGGAGTAAGACCGCCCACAACTACATAGTTGCCAAGCTCAACATGCCCGGCAAGTGTTGCTCCATTTGCTAAGATGCAATGATCACTCAAGATGACATCATGTCCAAGATGCACATATCCCATGAGTAAGTTACCGTTGCCCACCTTTGTGACACCCCCGCCACCTTGGGTCCCCGGATTGAGAAGTGTGTATTCTCTGATACGGTTGTTATCGCCGATGATAAGCTCAACCCGCTCACCGGCATATTTGAGATCTTGCGGGATAGAACCGAGTGTTGCATGTGAGAATATCTGATTGTTTTTCCCGATAGTAGTCACACCCTCAATGCTTGTATGGGTGCCTATGACGGTTCCATCGCCTATACTAACCTCTTTGCCTATAAAACTATATGCACCTATCGTAACATTTTCACCGACTTTTGCTCCATCTTCTATGATTGCTGTTGGGTGAATATTTTGCATTATTTGTCCACTATCATTGCTTTGAGTTCTGCTTCACTTACCAAGGTATCATCCACATATGCTTTTCCGTCTAGTACCCAGATAGCACCCTTGTGCTTTGTTACTCGCATTTTGTATTCAAGTTTATCTCCGGGTTTAACCGGATGGCGAAATTTAGCACCGTCAATACTCATAAAATAGACGACTTTATTGGCTGCTTCTGCCTCCGTCATATCCATGCTTTGAAAAGCGAGTATGCCGCCTGCTTGTGCCATGCCTTCAAGTATCATAACTCCGGGGTATATAGGATGATCCGGAAAGTGACCTTGAAATACCGGCTCTGATATAGAGATATTTTTATATCCTATCACATATTCATCCTTTTTAAGATCACTTATTCTGTCTACCAATAAAAAGGGATATCTGTGGGGGAGTATTTTTTGTATATCTGTAACATTTAACACTATATTGCCTCGTAAATAAAATTTTATTATTTTATCAAATATATCATAAGAGTAGGGTTTAAATAGCTGATTAATTTACTATTTTTATGATTTCGCGAATATCCTCGTAGATTTCACTTTGAGCGTATATTTCTATTTTACCGTTTAGCGCTTTTTCTGTGATGATAATGGAGCTTAAATTATAAGGATTTTTCGCGATTTTTGTTCGAATTTCAAGTTCATCTTTAAAATTTGGAGGATTATAAACAAGCGCTTTTATGTCTACATAATTAGTACGCGCGATTTGATTATAGTATGCAAGTGTGATAAACCGGGTTGCCGCGCATGCCGCACAAATCCTCCAGGTCGCCGACCACGAAACCGGGGTTGCCGCGTTCGGCCGCCACCACGCTGATGCCCCGGCGTCCTGCAGTATCTGTTGTGATATGGGAGAGAAGAGTTCATCTGCAACTCTATTTTGATACGCTCTTTGCTTGAGAAGTCCAAAGATACAGCCACAATAATCTTGCCGATAGAGTTTGTCTTTTTTAGCAACGATATTTTGCTCCTGCGTCCCCCCGTTTGAGCGGTAATCGGGAGTTATAAAAGTGAGATTATATTGCTTTGCGAGCGCATCGCCTAACTCTTTTAGTTTTGAGATAGACTTTTTTGGACTGACAAGAAGGGTAGAGGTAAAAGTATCTTCTCCTAGCTCTTTCGCCTTCAGCGCACTTACCATAAAGCGATCATCAAAACATACCGAGCATCTTTTTCCTTTTTCAGGTTCATTTTCGAGCCCGGAAACACTTTTGAGCCAATTATCGGTATCATATGCACCTTCGATAAGTTCGATTCCAAGCATCTCGCAACTTCTTTTGACATCTAAAAGTCGCAAAGTATATTCGCTCAAGGGGTGAATGTTTGGATCATAAAAAAAGCCGATAAGTTTCTCATCCGGATACTCTTGTGCGAGTTTTTGCAAAAAGTAGTGACTATCAACCGAACAGCAGATGTGAACTAGCATTGATCTTCCATGATGATGCTTGCTACCTCTTCAGAGCTTCCGTGTGCGAGATATTTTTTAAGCGTATCCGTTTTTTCTAAAAAAGCATCCCTATCCATATTCTCATAAAGTGAAAGAAGATTTTTTACATTGACATCACCTTGGACTATCTCTTCATGGAGTATGGAGCCATCAAGCTTGCCTAGTATGATATTTGCTAGACCTATCTGTTTGATGCCCAGTATCTTCGTGCCTATAAAAAAATCAAGTTTTTTAGTGATATAGGTAAGCACAAAGGGGGTGCCGATCAGTGCAGCTTCAAGCGTTGCAGTACCGCTACATATAAAAGCAAATTCACTTTGGCTCAATGCCTCATGGGTATCTTGGATAAGCTCAAAACCACTAGTATCGCCATAATACTCTTTTATCTTCTGCTTAGAGAATGTTGCAGGAACCACAAGGAGCGATCTTTTGTTTGGTAGCTTCTCTTTGAGTGCTTTAAAAATAGGAAAAAGTCTTTGTATCTCACTTTTTCTACTTCCGGGTAAAAAGGCGATTGTGCCCTCATTTTTTACACTATTTGAGACTTTGATTTCATCAAGAAGAGGGTGACCGACATATTTTGCCTTGCCACTTTTATAGTAGGCGATCTCAAAAGGAAGGATGCCTAGGAGCTTATCGCAATAGAGTTCCAGCTTTTTTACTCTCTTTGGTCTGCTTGCCCAAATCTGTGGCAGTATGTAGTAGATGATCTCTTTGTTGGGATAACGCTCTTTGATCTTTTTTGCTAGTGGTAGATTGAATCCGGAGCTATCCATAAGAAGCACTTTATCTGCATAAGCGGCTTGTTCGCTCATATCATTGAGTAGTTTTTTGAAAAAAGATATCTTTTTGAGGACATCGCTTACACCCATAATCGCCATTTGGCTGATATCACAAATCGGCTCACCCAAAGAGCTATCAAATATCCCGCTTAGCTCGATACCGTGAGTGTGTTGCAACATTGCTTTGAGGTGAACATTGGATGATGGCTCAAGTGCAGATACGAGGAGTTTCATACTATTTTATTCCTATGGATAATTATTGCATTTTAACATACTTTGCAAAAGGACGAGTTAAGATCTTTTTTTAAACCTTGCATAACCCCATGCGCTCAGCGTTAAGAGCAGATAGAGTCCCAATATAAAATAGAGTTGCTCTTTATGGTTTTCAAACTCATAATAGAGGATAAGAGCGGTGCTAAAAAGGAGCCCAAAAATAGCTGCTAGCGCGATCGTTGCGGAGGATTTTGTCTCTTTTCGTATGGTAAAATTTGCAATTGCCATCAAAAGAGAGACAAGTAAAAATGTCACACTTCCAAACTCTAAGATCACTCGCAAATTACCGGAGAGTATAAGGAGAAATGCAAAAAAAGACATGCTGAGAATGGCGCGATTTGGTATATTGCTTGCATCGCGCTTTGCTAAAAAAGCAGGCATATAGCCATCTTCTGCGATAGTTGCCATCTGTCTTGATGAACCAAAGATTGTTCCGCTTATGGCACTACTTGTTGCAAGGAGTGCACCCGCTATTACAAGATTGGCTCCCCAATGCCCCAAGATATCGCTTGCTCCTGCTGCCAATGCATACTCTTTGTTTGTGATGATATCTTTAAAAGGTATAGTGAGTATCGCACCAATAGAGATCACAAGATAGATTACGACAGCAAGAAATATTGCTAGGTAGATTGCTCTAGGTATATTTATATCAGGCTTCTCCATCTCATTGACGGCATTGATAACAAGTTGAAAACCCTCATAAGCAACAAATGTTACAGATGAGACGATAAGGATAGCAAAAAGATCGATATTTGGCTCACTTTGCATGAGTTTTGGAAGAGTTGTGTTGGCATGATTCATAAGTACAAATGAGATGATAGTAAGAATGATAAGTTTAGTGTAGACCATAGCATCTTCGACTTTTCCCATCCCCTTGACACTCCAGACATTGATGAGAGTAAAGAGAAGTATGATCGCTCCGCCAACCATTTTTCGAATCATCTCATTATCTGCAAAGCTAAAACCACTAATTGCATACGAAGAGAAAGTATAGGCGTAAAGAGCTAGGGTGCTGATGTAGCCAAATATTACCCACCAACCAATCAGTGAAGCTGCAAATGGAGAGTTAGGAAATGTTCTTTTATAAAAAGTATATGTTGCCCCTTCATTTTTATAGTAGACACCAAGTTTGATATAGGAGTATGCGGCAAGTGCCGCAATCGCACCCCCAATAGCGATAGCTATCGGGGTAAAAGCTCCAACCATAGAGACAGAGATGCCAAGGATTGTAAATATACCACCCCCGACCATGCCCCCAAGTGCTATAGCTACAAGCTCTAGGAGACCAAGGTTTCTGTTTCTCTTTCTTATAAGTGGATGCGCCATCTTTTAGTTGGTAGTTTCTTCTGTTTTCACCTTGCAGGTAAGGAGTGATAAGCCTCCCCCAATCGCTAAACATATAAGCACAAAGATTACTGAAAGCACCCATTGCGTGATATTTGAGAGTCCTATTAAAATATTGATAAGGCCAAAAAGCCAAACAGATATTCCTACATATCCAAGATAGTTAAATCTTTGCATAGCTGGCTTTTTGCTCATGCATCCAACAATCCAAAAACCTGCAACAGTTGATACGATACTAATAACTGCGATTACTATTGTTACAATTTCAGGCTCATTAATTCTTGCTACTCCCAAAATAAAACCACCGATAAAACCACCGACAAATGATAAAAGAATGACGATTGCCACATCCCTTACATATAGTTTTACATCCATTGAAACTCCATTATTTTAAGATTGATAAAAATATATTTTATTATATTTTATATATCAATCTCTTGATTTATTTCTATTTTTTAGTTTTACAAGTAAGAAGTGATAGTCCACCTCCAAGTATGATAAAAATAAAAATAGGGACAATCGAAAAGAGCCATTGCGCCATCGATGTGAGTTTCAATGCCACATATATAAGCTCCAAGAGCCATATTCCAATCCCCACATACCCAAGATAGAAAAGCCGTTCTTTGACATCTTTTCCACTAAGACAGCCAACGATCCAAAAGCCAAGAGGGATCGCAATCATATAAAAGAGTTGCAATACCCCGCCCAAGGCTATTTGCGTAAGTAGCATGGTCCCAAGTATGGTTTCTAGCGAGACTACATCCCCGCTATTAAATGCATCTATTGTTATCCAGATGAAAAAGAAGATGTTAATGCTTGCTGTTAAAAGAATGACGATTGCCATATCCCTTACGTATAATTTCTTGTTCATAAAATTCTCCTTCTTGGCAATAGGGTGTATTTTATTATAATTTACATATTTTTAACTTTTAGAAAATTGAAAAAATATAGATATAATTTGATTATGGATAAAGATGTCAAAAGAACATTGCTGCAACTTCTTGTTTTATCTCTCTTTGGAATATTTTGTTTTCTTTATTGTTTTGTATTTGGACCTTTTGTGTATATCAAATATAAAAGTTGTTTAGAGCCTAGAGAGATTACGATTCCAAATAATATAAGAGTTTTTGAACGAAATTTTAATAATGCAGACGATGCAATAGCATTTTCAAGATATAACTATGATGCGCCACATCTTTGTGTGGATACTATTCGTTCAAAGATGTGTACAGATGAAAGCTTCAAAGCAGAAATGATTCCACTAAAAGCTGAAAAGATTGTATTTACAGGAACAGTGGTAAAAAGTTATAGTCTGAATGCTTTTGTTAGCGGCTATATGACGTTGGAAGTTATTATTGGGGGTAAAAAATATTGGGCAAGTTCTTATGATTACTTAGAACTACTCCCATTAGAAGAGAAAAAGAAGATTAACTTTTTTAATGATGAACCTATCTGCATGTTTTATAAGATTAGAAGTTTTAAAATAATAAGATAAGCGGTTTTTACAGCGCCCCGGCAACCAAGAACGCCACTGCTGCTAGGGCTCCTGCAATGAGCGCATAAGGAAGCTGTGTGCGTACATGATCTATAGGTTCACAACCTGTCGCTGTTGCTGATATGATCGTCGTATCGGAGATGGGGGAGGCATGATCCCCAAAGACACCGCCGGAGATAACCGCGCCGATCATCAGTGGTATATCAAGCCCCATATCTGCTCCCATTGCCAAAGAGATAGGCATCATCACAGAAAAGGTTCCCCAACTTGTTCCTGTGGCAAAAGCCGTGATTGCCGAGATGAGAAAGATAAGCATCGGTATCAATATAGGCGGTATGGATTCGCTCACTAAAGAGCTAAGATACCCGGCAGTATCAAGATCACCTATGACTTTACCTATCAAAAATGCAAGCACCATGATGATGCCCAGTGGCAACATATCACTCAATCCTTTATAGAATGCCTCAAAATACCCCTTGTGCGAGAGTTTTTTTCTCGGCACAAAAAAGAGATACATAAAAAGCAAAGAGATAACTACGGCATAATAGACCGAAGTTGACCCGCTTCCTTGAAAGATATCCCCTTTACCCGTGATGTAGAGACCAACAGGAACCAAAAGAACAAGCACGCCGATAGGCAAGAGCATATCGTAAAGATTGGCTTTTGTTTTTGCCTGATCGTTTGCTATGAATTCTCTTGCTTTATACTCTCCCATTGGCTTTAGGTTGATATCTTTTTTGATAACGAAAAAGACCATGATTACGGCGATAATCGCATAGAAGTTATAGGGTATTGAGCGCATAAGCAGATCAATCTCAGTGCCTTGTATAATATTTGAGTTTATAGCTGTAGCGATAAGTCCCAAAAGAAGTGCTCCCCAACCATTGAGCGGTATGAGTGAACACACCGGTGCTGAAGTGGAGTCGCAGATGTAAGCAAGCTTTTCTCTGCTGACCCTATTTTTATCGCATAGTGGCTGTGATACGACGCCTGCAACTAAGACGGTGATGGATGATTCGATGAAGATGATGATACCGATGATGTAGGCTAAAAACATCGCCCCTTTTGGTGAGTCAATCGATTGCGATTTTTGGCTGAGATAATCCACGAAGCTATCAATAGCTCCGGCTCTTTTAAGAATAGCGATGATTGAGCCCACAAGCATGACAAAAAGAATCGTCTTTGTCATCCAACCTTCGCTAAAAATACCGACAATCCCTTCTAAAAGCATCCTAAAGGCTTCAAAAAACGAATAATCCGTGAGTACTAAAAAACCAAGAAATATCCCTCCAAAAAGGGAGACTACGACATCTTTTGTTATAATGGCTAAAATGATTGCCAGTAGAGGCACTATGAGTGAGACGATTCCATATTCCATGAGAGGATTATAGCATATGCGTAGATTAATTATACTTGTATTTATTACCCTTCTTTTTCTCGGTGCAGACGAGAAAATAGATGAAAGTTCACAACTCATCCTTGTAAGTACAGATGATTGGAATGCATCAAACGGTGTGCTCCAAAAGTACCAAAAAGAGAGCGGACAGTGGTATAAGATAGGAGATGATATAGCGATTAAAGTCGGTGAGAATGGTTTAGGGTGGGGGATTGGGCTACATAAAACTCCCGCAGATGCACCCTATATAAAAAAAGAGGGGGATAGAAGAGCACCCGCGGGCATATTTCGGCTCAAAAATGCTTTCGGGTACGATACTTTGGATATACGTTATCCCTATGAAGAGATGAGTAAGGATTTTCACTGTGTTGATGATAGTGACTCGAAGTATTATAACAAGATAGTTGATAGCAAAAAAGTAAAAAAAGATTATAACAGTTATGAGGTGATGGAGTTTGATAAAAACTACTATAAATACGGTTTAGTCGTAGATCACAATCCAAAAGCCGTACCACTTAAAGGCTCTTGCATCTTTTTGCATATCAAATCTATCCCTACAATGGGGTGCACGGCGATGAGCGAAGAGGCGATGCTAGAGCTGCTCAAATGGCTTGATCCTGCAAAAACTCCCATACTCATCCAAGCACCAAAGGGTGAAATAGTGGATTTGTTGCAGCAAGCGAATATCTTTCTTGATGAAAGTTAAATAACTGTCATGCGAGCATCCTTGTAAAGCAGGCATATCCGCGGCGGTACAGATAGCAAGCAGGGATATGCCGACCGCGACTTTGTGAGCATGACGCTTTTTGCGCTACTTTTTCTAAAAAAGTAGTAAAAAGAAAACAAGAAATCTCTATAACTTTTTATTTAAGTAAAATGAGAATTTTTTTAATAAGAATTTATCCTATACTCCACATTGAAGATGATCTTAGTCGTTGTCTTCGGTCTGGGATAGTTTTTATAAGCTATCCTGATCACCTCAAGTGTATTTCTATCAAGGAGTGCATATCCCATTCTTCTTATGAGTCTGAGATTTGTGATATCGCCGTTTGGATGTAGATCAAAAGAGACCACATTCACTCCTTGTTGCATCGTTTGCAGTGCTGCTTCGGGGTAGCCGTTTTGTGTGAGTGTCATCTGCGTGATATAGTGAATCTCATCAAGATTATCTTTTATTCCTCTTTTTTGACTTCCTGTTCTCTTGGTTTTTGAGATGGATTTTTGACAGTATCCATCGCTCTTTTTGATTGTGAAGCCATCGTTTGAAAATTGGCAAGCAAAAGCTCTTTTTTGCCACTATTTTGCGTAGGGTGAATGAAAAGTTGATTTTTATAAAAAAGTAGAAAAATGATCACTATATGGATCAACAATGAAGCCAAAAGTGCTTGCGTCATTCTCATAACCCACAAACTCCTTTTTTTCAACTCTTTAGTGTATAATCTGTGGAATTATATCTAATTAAAAGGAAAGAGGGCTAATGAATTATACTCACAGTATAGAGGCATTTAAAGAGGCATACAGATATATCCCTGGAGGCGTAGATTCTCCTGTGAGAGCGTTCAATAGCGTCGAGGGAACGCCACCTTTTATAGCCAAAGGTGAGGGCGCCTATATATATGACATCGATGATAATCGCTATATAGATTATGTACAAAGTTGGGGCCCATTGATCTTTGGCCACAGAGATCAAGATATAGAAAAAAGTGTTATCGAGGCCGTGCAAAAAGGGTTGAGTTTTGGAGCACCTACGTTGAGTGAAACAGAGCTTGCTAAAGAGATAGTAGAGCTTTTTGATGGCGTTGACAAAGTGCGATTTGTTAACTCGGGAACAGAAGCAGTTATGTCGGCTATCAGGCTTGCAAGAGGTGTGACGCAAAGAGATGATATCATCAAGTTTACAGGCTGTTATCATGGGCATAGTGATTCACTGCTTGTGCAAGCAGGGAGTGGGCTTGCGACATTTGGAGCACCTTCGAGCCCGGGAGTTCCCGAAGATTTTACAAAACATACTTTTCTTGCTCAGTATAATGACATCGAAAGTGTAGAGCAGTGTTTCAAAGAGGGAAGCATCGCATGCGTGATCATCGAACCGATTGCAGGCAATATGGGCTTAGTGCCTGCCGATGAAGGTTTCCTAAGAGAGCTTAGAATTCTTTGCGATAAACATGATGCACTGCTTATATTTGATGAGGTGATGAGTGGATTTAGAGCTTCACTCAAAGGGGCACAAGGCGTGACAAACATCAAGCCTGATATCACGACTTGGGGTAAAGTTATCGGTGGAGGTATGCCAGTAGGTGCTTTTGGGGCTAGCAAAAAAATCATGGCACATCTTTCTCCCGAGGGTCCTATCTATCAGGCGGGAACACTCAGCGGTAATCCCGTGGCTATGGCAGCAGGACTTTGTGCGCTTAAAAAACTCAAATCAAACCCATCAATCTATGTTTCGCTCTCAAAAAAAGCCAATACGCTCGTTGCCGGTTTTGAGAAAGCGGCGGCAAGTGTCGGTGTTGATATGGTAACCAATGTACGAGGATCAATGTTTGGTTTTTTCTTTAGTAAAAAAGAGGTGAAGAACTTTGAGGATGCACAACAAAACGATACGAAGATGTTTGCCGCATTTCATGGTGCGATGTTAGATCGTGGCGTCTATCTAGCGTGCTCGTCTTATGAGACAGGTTTTATAGCAACCACAATGAGTGATGAGGATATCGAATACTCCATCAAAGCTGCCTATGAGGCAATGGCGGAGATAACAAAGTAAAAGAGTTGCAACAAAAGGAGATTGATGAGTCAAGATAATGAACCTCGAATGAAAAAGGTTGTTGATGCCGCGGATGGCTTAAGCCTTGGTATCTCTATCGTTGTAGCAGTTTTACTTGGATTTGCAATCGGCTATGGTCTTAAAAAGCTCACAGGTATCTCATGGCTTCTTTGGGTTGGTCTTTTTTGGGGTTTTGCCGGTGCAGTGCTCAATGTCTATAGAGCCTATAGAAAACAGAAAGATATGTATGATGAACTAGCAAAAGATCCACGATATAGCTATAAAAAACAGCTAGATAGCGAGGATGACGATGATTGATAAGCGTATCATCAATGCACTCTTGATAGTCGATATCGGCGTTGTACTTTTTTGCTATTTTTTTGGT
Source organism: Sulfurovaceae bacterium (assembly GCA_037383745.1). Lineage (GTDB taxonomy): Bacteria > Campylobacterota > Campylobacteria > Campylobacterales > Sulfurovaceae > BN30871. The sequence goes on along the minus strand of JARROQ010000024.1, from coordinate 13,805 downwards.
ACGCGTACATGGCTTATCAACTCCCAGATAGGTTTTTTAAGTTCAATCTTGGTTGTTTTGGCTTCCATGCATAGCTATAGCAAGATGGTGCAAAGGCAAGTTGACAATGCAAAGCCACTTGAAGATGAAGGTGATATAGAGCCTCAAGAAGAAGTGTTAAAAGAGGAGCAAAAAATCAGTGTGTTGGAATCATTGAAAAACTCAAGAGCCTCGATATCTCTCTATAGAATAGGCGCATACGGAGTGTTTGCGCTTGGTTTCTTGTATCTATCAAGCCATAATATTTTTCATATACCAAGTTATTTTGTAGGCATATCTCTGCCTATAGTTATAATCGTTACTTTACTGTTTTTGCAAGCAAAAAAAGGAGATGCATGAGAGTATTTTTAGTATTTATAGGCGCACTACTTTTTAGTATTCAGACGCAAGCAGGTGATCTAAAAATCATTGATAAGCCCATAGATTTTGGCAAACAAAGAGTGGAACTTACTAAAGAGTATATAAAAAACCATTATGGTTTAGATGTCAAAGATATCACCATAAATCCAAAGATTATAGTGCTCCACTGGACGGCAGTTCCTACACTTGAAGGCTCATTTGATAGGCTAAAACCGGAACTTTTGCTTACAGATCGCAAAGATATAGCAGCTGCGGGTGCGCTGAATGTTTCATCGCATTTTTTGGTAGATAAAGACGGGAGTATATATCGACTGATGCCGGACAATTATATGGCAAGGCATACGATAGGATTAAACTACTATGCGATAGGCATAGAAAATGTCGGAGGCAAAGGCGATAAGAGTGAAGATTTGACCCAAGCTCAAGTAGAAGCAAATGTTTATCTCGTGAGATATCTAAAGACAAAGTACCCCGAAATTGAGCTTTTAATAGGCCATTATGAATACGGTAGAATGAAAAAGACAAAGTATTGGTTAGAGAAAGATGATAATTATTTTACGCAAAAAAATGATCCGGGCGATATTTTTATGAAAGCAGTTAGAAGCAGAGTCGTTGACCTTGGGCTTAAAGATACTAGTGAGTTCTGATGAGCAGTGGATTTGGTATAGCTGATTGGGGTGTTTTGGTAGCCTACTTCTTGGTTATCGGAGTCAGTTCCGTCATTTTTAGCCGCATCAAGATTGCAACTTCAAGAGACTATTTTGTCGCTTCTAATAGTGTGCCGATGTTTGCTGCAGCTATCTCTATACTCGCCACAACTCAATCGGCCGCTACCTTTTTAGGCGGCCCTGAATACTCCTATCTTCATGATCTTACCTTTATAGGATTTTTCATCTCCGCATTTTTAGCTGTCATTTTTGTTGCTTGGGTGCTGATCCCTAGATTTTATACTCTAGGCGCAGTGACGGTTTATGAGCTTTTAGAAAATCGATATGGCGCGAGTGCAAAAAGAGCAGCCGGTGTGATGTTTTTGGTAGGTCGTCTCTTTGCTAGCGGTGCGAGACTCTACATCGGTGCACTTGCGATATCGATGATACTTTTTTTGGATATCGAGGCTTTCCATGTTGCTATATCAGTGCTAATCTTGATGTTTGGCGCGCTTTTATATGTCTATTTTGGTGGTGTCAAATCGGTCATCTTCTCTGATATCATCCAAGCATTTACCTATATCGGAGCTGCGATTGCCGTGATATGGTATCTCTATATTTCGCTTGATAGCGATATGGCAACGATTGTGAGCACTCTTTATGGATCTGGTAAGTTGAAGCTCATAAGCTTTGAGGGTGATTTTAGTATCTGGGCGCTACTAAGTGGTTGGTTTTTACTCAATGTTGCAGCGTATGGTCTTGATCAAGATATGACACAAAGAGCACTCTCATGTAAAGATGCAAAAAGTGCACAAAATTCACTCCTTTTTTCTGTTTTATTGACACTTCCCGTTGCCTTTCTTTTTTTGATCATCGGACTGCTTTTATACCTCTTTTATGCAAAAGTAGGTATAGCTTCAAAAGAGTTTGACGGAGAGAGCGTGACGATATTTATGTACTATATCCTCCACGAGATGCCAGAAGGCTTGCGAGGACTTGTGACCGTGGGCGCCATCGCTGCAGCGCTCTCTTCTTCCAATTCAGTGTTAGGTGCCATGGCTTCTGTAATGATAGAAGATATCTATAAACCTTGGAAGTTGGCACGAGGCAGTATCGGCGAAGCACACTTTATAAGAGCGGGAAGGATAAGTGTCGTGATATTTGCGATTTTACTCTCATTTATGGCGATGCTGAGTTACTATTGGCAACACCATAGCGGTACATCTCTGCTCGGTTTTGCCCTTGGTGTGATGGCATTTGCTTATGCTGGACTCCTAGGGGTTTATGGCGCAGCGATCTTTACGGCTAGAGGGAGTGTTAGAAGCGTACCTTTTGCACTTGGAGCAGGATTTTTTACGGTCTTGGTGCTACAGCCTTATATCCTTGGTGTTGATATCGGTTTTTCTTGGCAGATGGTTTTAGGAACTGCAGTTTCATTTGGAGTGATGATGCTAAGTGAAAATCGCAGAGATATACAAAAGGATATCTATGGGTGAGCTTTATATCGGTGTGATGAGTGGGACCTCTCTTGATGGTATCGATGTTGCCCTCTGCGAGATAGATACGTATAGCTGTAAACTTATAGCATCACAAAGTACTCCGCTTGCGCCCGAGCTTAAAGCCATGATACTTCACGCTATAAACTCTAAGATAACCCTAGAGGAGTTAACAAAGCTTGATCATCTTTTGGGTCTTGCGTTTGCCAAAAGCATTGATGCTCTCTTAAAGAGTACACGTTATGAAAAAAGCGATATCAAAGCCATAGGTTTGCATGGACAGACTCTCTGGCATGCTCCAAAAAGTGCTACTCCAAGTTCACTGCAACTAGGAGATGCCAATGTGGTCGCAGTGCAGAGCGGGATAGATGTTGTGAGTGATTTTAGGCGTAAAGATATAGCGCTCGGAGGCGAGGGTGCGCCTTTTGCTCCTGCATTTCATGCGTTTTTATATCAAGACATCATCGATGAGATTGCTATAGTCAATATCGGCGGTATGTCCAATGTTACTCTTAAAGATAATGGTAAACTTGTAGGTTATGATGTAGGGTGTGGCAATGTGCTTCTTGATATGTGGATAGGCACACAAAAAGCTAAAAGCTATGATGAGAACGGAGCATGGGCAAAGAGCGGAGTAGTGATTGATGCACTTTTAGAGCTCATGCTTAGCGATGCTTATTTTGCAAAAAGTTATCCAAAAAGTACAGGCAGGGAGTATTTCAATCAAGAGTGGCTTGAGCATTTTATCGATAATAAGAAATATCAAGCGCAAGATATCCAAAGAACACTGTTGGAACTCACGGCATTGAGCATTGCTAAAGAGGTCAAGAGATTTCACAAGAAGCGATTGATCCTTTGTGGGGGTGGAGCTAAAAATAGTTTTTTAGTAGAACGCATCAAAGCAAATCTACCTGATGCAAACATTGAGATCGCCAAAGAGGGTGATATGTTAGAGGCGATGGCATTTGCTTGGCTAGCTTCTATGCGTGTGCATGGTAAAAGTGTAGAGTTGAGTAGTGTAACAGGCGCAAAAAAAGATACTGTACTTGGAGCGATTTATGCAGGCAATTAAGAGCTGGCTTGAGAGTATAGAATTTCATTATGACACCATCCAAGAGGCATCCGGTGATGCAAGTTTTCGAAGATATTTTCGGCTCATTTTTGGTGAGCAAAGTTTCATACTTATGGATGCTTCAAAACAAAAAGAGGCACTTAAACCGCATATTGATATCTCTATGAGACTTGAAAAAGTCGGTGTGAATGTGCCGAGGATTTTAAAGCAAGATATCGCCAAAGGATACCTTATCATCGAGGATTTTGGGCAATATCATCTTTTTGATATTTTAAAATATCAAGATAGAGAAACACAATTTTTGAGTTATAAAAAAGCGATTGATGTTATAGTGAGAATGCAACGAGCCGATACTTTTGGATTGCCTCCATACGATAAGGATTTTCTGCTTTTTGAGATGGACTTGATGCAGGAGTGGTACTTGGAGAAATATCTCAAAAGAGCATTAGATAGTGTAGAAAAAAATCAACTCAAAGATGTGTTGATGTGGATAGCAGATGAGACGCTTACGCAGCCTCAAGATATCTTTGTACATAGAGACTTTCACTCACGCAATATCATGGTGGAGCAAAATGGCAGACTTGGTGTTATCGATTTTCAAGATGCCAGGTGTGGAGCGATCACCTATGATCTTGTTTCGTTGCTAAAAGACTGTTATATCGAACTTGAAGAGGATGTACAAAGAGAGCTTGCACTCTATTTTAGAGATCAAAAGGGTTTAAAGGTGGATAATGAGCGTTTTCTTTATTGGTTCGATATGATGGGCTTGCAAAGACATATCAAGATACTCGGCATTTTTGCAAGACTTGCTTTGCGCGATGGCAAAGATGGATACTTGGATGATATACCTCTGACGCTCAGATATGTTCAGCAGACTGCTAAAAAGTACCCACAGACCACCTTTTTATGTGAGGTGTTGCAATGAAAGCGATGATATTGGCAGCAGGGAGAGGTGAGCGGATGATGCCGTTGACAAAAGATTGTCCAAAACCGCTTCTTATGCTTCGCGGGAAGCCCTTAGTCGTTTGGCAGATAGAGAGGCTCGTAAGCGCAGGTTTTAAAGAGATCGTTATCAATATCGCCTATCTTGGTGAGATGATTCAAAAAGAGCTTGGCGATGGCGCAAAATGGGGTGTGAAGATATCCTACTCAGATGAGCAAGAGAACGCACTTGAGAGTGCAGGGGGCATCATAAAAGCACTCGATTTGCTTACAGAGAAGTTTATAGTTATCAATAGTGATCTTTGGTGTGATTATAGATTTATGAATGATTTTGACCTTAAAGGAAAGATGGCACATCTTATCATGGTGCCAAACCCTGAGCATAATAAGCAAGGAGATTTTGGGCTTATCGGCAATGATATCACGCTTTCATGCAGTGAACGATACACATTTTCAGGCATTGGCTACTACTCAAAAGAGCTTTTTTTGGTCTTGAGCAGGGCAGAAGAAAGCTAGGTGATGTACTAAGAGAAGCTATCAAAAACGGTTTCGTTAGCGGTGAGTTATACGAGGGCATATGGCGCGATGTCGGAACGCCTGAGAGGCTCAAAGAGATTGCATCTATTTGATTGGTGTAATCGTATATTTTGTGCCTTTTCCTTCGCCACCTTCTAGCATGACATAATAGCCAAACTCTTTTTCACATCCAAAGGCTGTCCATCGCTCTTTTATCTTATAGGCATTTGGTTTGGCAGAATAGACTTTTATTACTTCAGTAAATGTATTTTTTACCGCTAAACATTTTCTTGTCTCAAGGTTATAGGAGATTGATTTTAAGATATCAAGTTGCAATACCCTATCAGCCTTTGTTTCACCGTGCACTTTTATCGATTCATAGTTGATTTTTGGACCAAAGAGTGAGATGCAGCCGCTAAAAAAGAGCGAAATAGTTATATAGGTTATAATTTTTTTCATGAGATTCAACTTTTTTTCTTTAGTATAACAAATATTTCCTTATCACTTTTTACAGAGGTATTTTGCAACACCGTCTTCATCGTTTGTGTGAGGCAAAACCAGAGTTGCTTTTGACTTGACAATATCAAGTGCATTGGCAACGGCTACTGATGTGCCGGCGAGTTCAAACATGGCTATATCATTGATACTATCGCCAAAAACAGTCAGATCTTTAAAGTCTATATCGTGGTATTCGCACACTTTTTTAAGTGCATGTGCTTTGTCGCCTTCTTTGTGGAGGATAGTTAAAAAATAACCTCCAAAATATTTCTCAGGTGCGAGCTTGTACTCTAAAGCATCTCCAAAAACACTCTGCAGATGTGCATTGAGCAGTTCAAGCTCCTCTTGTGATCCAAAATAGACCAGCTTAATGTTTGTTTCGCGGGCTCTTATATCATCTGTATAGAGTACCCGTGGATCATTTTTGTAGTTAGTGAGCACCTTTTTTTGATAAGCATTGAGCTGTTTTGGCAAGATGAAAGACTCATCGAGCGTTTTTGTATCATTGAGTGCTATGATGAAGGGATAGATGCCAAGTTTTGCGCCCTCGTCGATGATGTTATCTGCCGTTGTTTTGTCTATAAAGCGAATATCGATAAACTTCTTATCTTTTGTTGCTATAAGTGCACCATCAAGCAGTATCATAGGAGCATTAATATCAATCTTATCAGCAACCTCACTACTGCTGTAAAAACTCCGTGCTGTGGCTATGGAGAAGTAGGATGTCGCAACAAGCTCATTGAGCGTATCAATCGTAAAACGACTGAGACTTCTATCGCTTTTAAGAAGTGTGTGGTCAAGGTCGGTTATAAAAAGCTTTTTCATTTTTTTGATTATAGCACTTTTGTTTAAAGCTATGGAGTATGTAAGAGATTTTTTTGTCTCTCTTTTCGTTTCATATCTTTTTCCACATATATCTTTTTTCTTGTTATAGGGTTAAGCTCGGTGTAGTACATCACGGAAGCATAAGTCCCGGGTGTCGGAGTAAATATCTGTACTTGCTCCGGATTGATCTTGAGCTCTTTTGAAGTAAATTTTTTAAGTTCGCTCATATCTCTCTCGCTACAACCCGGATGTGCGGCTATGAGATAGTAGGTAAGGTACTGTTTTTTGTCAAGTTTGGCATTGATAGCATCAAAAAGCTTTTTAAATGCGAGCAGGCTTTTTTTGCCTGGTTTCCCCATGAGTTTGAGGACTTTATCTTCTGTATGTTCGGGCGCTATCTTCATCTGTCCTGAAGTATGGTGCGAGAGAAGCTCGGCAAGGTAGCTGTAGCCTTTTTTTCGATCTTGCACTATAAGATCATAACGGATGCCACTTGCCACAAAGGCTTTTTTGACTCCGTCGATATTTTTTACCTGCTTCATAAGCCCTATAGAGCGTGTATGATCCACCTTCATAGCAGAGCATAGACCTTTGTTATCTACACACCGTTTGTCGGCACAAGTACCATGTGCAATTTTTTTCTCACACTCATATCCATACATATTGGCACTTGGTCCCCCAAGATCGGAGATGATGCCTTTAAAATCTTTATGCTGCTTGAAGCTATTTGCCTCTTTGAGTACGGAGCCTTCACTTCTTGAGCGTATTGTTCTTCCTTGATGCACACCAATTGCGCAAAAGTTACACTCCCCCCAGCATCCATGATGTGTTGTGATAGAGTACTTGATAGTCTCTTGAGCTTTTACTTTGCCTTTGCTTTCGTAGTAGGGATGTATCGCTCTCGTGTAGGGCAGGTTTGCTACAGCGTCCATCTCTTTTTCATCAAGATAAGAGCAGGGAGGATTTTGTATCAAAAATCTACCCTCCACCTCTTGAGATAAACCTTTTGCAGAAAGAGGATCATTGTTTTTATAAAAAATATCAAAGAGATCCATATAGCGCTCTTTACTCTCAAGACACTTTTTGTGTGATGGGAGTGCTATGTGGGTATTTTTAGGCTCTTTATCGATGTAACTGATACCGCGTATATCTCTATAGTCTTTGCCCTTATCGAGCGCAGTGGCTAGATCTTTGATGGCATTTTCTCCCATCCCATAGACGAGTATATCGGCTTTGGAGTCAAAGAGTATCGGCTTGCGTAGTTTATCACTCCAGTAGTCATAATGTGTTACTCTGCGCAAACTCGCTTCGATACCGCCAAGTACAATAGGAGCAGTATCTTTGAAATATCTTCTGATAAGATTTGTGTAGGCTATCGTTGCACGATCAGGCCTTTTGTTATTGATGCCACCGGGTGTATAGTCATCGCCTTTGCGAAATCTTTTCGTTGCCGTGTAGTTGGAGACCATAGAGTCGACACTCCCACCACTCACACCCCAAAAAAGTCTTGGCTCGCCTAGCCTTGTGATATCTTTATCACTTTGGATATCAGGCTGTGCGATGATGCCGACCTTATAGCTTAGGCTCTCTAAAATCCTTCCAACAACAGCAACACCTATAAATGGTGAATCGATATAAGTATCACCGCTTATGAGAATCACATCACACTGTTCCCATCCAAGATCTTGCATCTCTTGGCGCGTTGTCGGTAGAAATTTTGCATTCATTATTTTTACTTTTTTGTGAAGTATAGCAGTTTTTTAGGGGATTTGCCACCATAGGAGGTGGCTGTTGTTATTTGAAATCAGGTTTTGGAGTTGTTGCTGTGCTTGCGGGGAACATCGGATAAGTAATCTCAGGTTTTCTCCCCTCAAGGGCTTTAAAGAAAGTGGCGATTTTTGTAGCCTCATCATCACTGATTGTGATACCGAGTTGGATACTTCCCATCTCTTGTATCGCTTCATTGAGGCTCCAAATTTGTCCATTATGAAAGTAAGGCGCAGTCTCAGTGATATTTCTAAGGGTCGGTGTTTTTACCATACCGTTTGCATCACCTTTAAAATCACCCACATTGGCAAATTTATAGGGTTTTACGACACCAAAAGCTTGCATACTACCACCAAGAGCGATGCCACTATGACAAGCGATACACCCTTTACTTAAAAAGAGGTCAAGTCCTTCTTTTTCTGCATCGCTGAGTGCCGAGGCATCTCCAAGAAGGTAATCATCAAATCTTGAAGGGGTAACCAATGTTCTCTCAAATGCACCGATTGTTGCAGTGATTTTGGCAAAATCGATCTTTACATCATCGCCATATGCTTCTTTGAATGCAGTAACATACTCAGGAATAGAGTTGATTCTCTCTTCGACGAGCGAAGGAGGTGATGCCATCTCCGGTGCTGCTTGCATTGGTCCTTGTGCTTGATCTTCAAGGTGTGGGCTTCTACCATCCCAAAATTGTGCTTTAAAAAATACACTATTGTAAACGGTAGGGGAGTTGAGATGGTGTGGGTTTGGCGTCCACATATGTCCTACTGCGGCACTGACACCATCTACGCCTCCAAGACCTAGATTGTGACAGGTGTTACAGCTGATGATACCGCTTTTTGAGAGTCTCGGCTCAAAATAGAGCTTTTTACCGAGTTCGACTTTTTGGGGCGTAAGAACATTGTCGGGATCGGTAAGTTTTTTAAGCTCATTGATCTCATTTGGAATCGCTTTTAAGCCCATTGAGAGCGCTTTTTGTATAAGCGGATCGGGATTTTTGACTCCTTCTTCGGCATTGGCAAGGTGGATTGCACCGACAAAGAGCAGTGACGCAGTTACAAGAGAAGAGAGTTTTGTTTTTCTCATGATTTGACTCCTTTTTGATAAAATATAGTACAAGTCTATCAGAAGTAAACTTAAGTTAATGGATAATTTTTATTATTTAGCTTAATTATTTGTCAATAAAATAAATTTTTAAAACTATCTTTTTAAAATAAGTATAAACTTTTAATGAGTATAAAAAATTTAAGATATAATACTTTCATTATAAAATCTTGAGGAGAGAAAATGGGTGATATTGCGGCACAGACGACTCAAGGAGATGCTGATGTTACAGCAGAGTCGCTTGAATTTCGGGGTAAAACAGGAGAATTTTTTGGTATTTGGATCGTCAATGTCTTTTTGACTATCATCACATTGTCTTTAACCCTCTTATAGCCGGGATAATATTTATTTTTGCTCTTATCATGATGCCATGGCTTATCAATCGTTCTATCAAGTTTAGACTCCACAACACAAAACATAGAAACATACGATTTGTGCATCATGCACATTCCGGAAAGTATTATCTATTTTACCTGCTTCATGGTATTTTGTATATTCTATCTTTGGGATTTAGCTATGGGTATAGTTTGAGTGAGTTTAAAAAATTACTTTTTGATAATAGCAGTTACGGCAGTACCGATTTCAGATATAACGGCAAGCCAGATGGAATCTATTGGCAGCTCATTAAAACAGCGGGATTTACAATGCTTCTTTTTGTCATCCTGATGATATTTGTTCTTATCATTTCAACTCTTTTTGCACCTCTTTTTGCTGATGGGGCATCTAGTGTGGATTCTGACTCTAAAGAGGCGATTAAAAAAGGAGCCATATTTTAGCGTGGATATATGGTACCAATGTGCTTGCCGTCATCTTTTCTCTTGGGTTATTTACCCCTTGGGCAAGAGTGCGAATAACGCGGTATAAATGTAAAAATTTTGCAATCAGTTGTCCTGATATATCATCCTTTATAGCTGCATCACAAGAGGATACTACCGCTATAGGCGAAGAAGCAGAAGATTTCTTTGATATCGATATAGGATTTTAGTTGAAAGTATTTGGTGAATATTTTGACGGTAAAAGCTCGTTAGCACATCCTGTTGAGATAACAATCATCGATGATTATGTTGTTATGATTGCGGGTGAGGGCGTCAGCATCAAAACGACTCTTGACGCTATTCATATCTCATCAAGAGTAGGCAATACCCCAAGGCTTATAAAGCTACAAGAGGATGCCGTAATCCATGTGAGCGACAATGATGCGCTCGATGAAGCGATAAGCGGTTTTTGGCATACCTCAACGAATGCTCATGGGTTAGAGAGCAGACGCTCTATCGTCATTATCTCGATAGTGATTATGCTTATAAGTGTCCTCTATTTTATCTTTGATGGCTCTGACAAGGTCGCCAAGATGCTCGCCTACAATCTCCCAAGCGTTGTGGAGAAAAAGATTGGCACAAAAGCTTTTGAGTATATAGATGAAGAGATGCTTGAACCCTCTAAGCTGAAAAAAGAGAGACAAAAAGAGATCAGTGCTCTCTTTGCAAAATTTGATGGCGCCAAAGAGTATACGCTTCATTTTAGAAGAGGCATAGGTATCAACGCTTTTGCACTGCCCTCCGGAGATATCGTCATAACCGATGAGCTCATCAAGTTTAGCGAGGGCAATAACGATATGATCTTTGGAGTTTTGGCGCATGAGATCGGTCATGTGAAACGTAAACATTCTATGCAAATGATTATCAAAGCTTCTATGGTAGGTATATTGGTTGGATATTTTACAGGGGATGTATCGACACTTGCAACGACATTGATGAGTTCAGTCGTACAAGCAAAGTACTCTAGAGAGTTTGAGAGAGAAGCGGATGCCTTTGCAAAAGATACGATGCAAAAGTCAGGCGTTGATCCTAAAAATCTAGCACTCTTTTTTGAAAAGATGTCTAAAAAAGAGCCGACGCATATGGAAACCGGGTATTTTGATTCGCATCCTGCAAACCAGGAGCGTATCGACGCGCTTTTAGCACCGTAAAGTCTCTCCAAGAAAATTTGATTAGAATACGGGTTATGTTTATTAAAAAATTCTAGGGGAAGTATATGTTTATAGTTTGGAGTAGATTGGGATTTTTGGGTGTTATTATACCGATAGTGGCTCCCCTGATAGGGCTTTATCTTTCTGAGAAACTTTTTGGTAAGGGGTACTATCCTTCCGTGACGATTCTTGGTGTTAGCTTTGTAGTTTCGGGCATTGCCATTTGGTTTCTAGGCAGATATCTCAATGAGAGTTCGAAGACTGAGCGAAAATTGATCGATCCTGAGACAAACGAAGAGGTCTTCCTCAAATCAAAACATACGATTTTCTGGATGCCTTTAGAGTATTTTGCAATCCCTGTTGTTTTACTGGGTGCATTGTGGTTGATTTTATAATCAAGTATTAAAGAGATACATCATCAACAAAGGAAGTGTATGAAAAGATTTGCTATCTTACTGTTTTTTCTTCTTGCGAGTATACACTTGCATGCACAAGATACCTGCGCCTATATTTCAAAAGACAGCAAAGAAGGGACGATAGAGTTTTATGAGGATTGTGCCACATACAAAGAGGGTACTCTTACGATAAAACCTGAATATTTTAAAGATTTGAAGTTCGATGCGTATGGGATAGCAAATATCTATGTTGATGGAGAGCAATTTTATATCAAAAAAGACGGCTCTTACCTGCATGTAATCGTTTATGATAATTGGGCGGATGATTTTGTCGAAGGGTTAGTTCGTGTACGCATTGACGGTAAGATTGCCTATTTTGATAGGGATTTCAAGCAGGTTATCCCGGCAGATTATGAATGGGGTTGGCAGTTTGAAGAGGGTCGTGCTTTGGTGTGCAAAGGATGCACTTTCAAAAGAGAAGGTGAGCACACTGCTGTGATTGGTGGTTTATGGGGCTATATAGACAAGGAGGGCACAGAGGTTGTGCCCATCAAATATACGCGTGAAGAGATATTTAAAAGGTAGTTTTAGACTATTTACCTCTGCTTGAGCTTCTGTTTCGGCTTCTGCCTGAACTATTTCTGTTTCCACTTCGGTTTCTATTGTTACCTCTATAGCCGCCTTTTCTATCTCTTGATTGTGTGCCGGCTTTTTCTAAAAGCTTTTCAGCCTCTTGAAGTCCGAAACCTATATTGTCTTTACCTTTAATAACATTTTTGTTGATGATATGTGAAGCAAGAAGGTGCGCTATGGTCACGATGTCGATATCATGCTGCAAGGTCTTAACAAGCGTGATCGCCTCTTCATTGATCTTATTTGATGATATCTCTTCGATGAGTGCGTTCTCTTTGTTTGAACGCAATTCACTCTTGCTTGGGATGCTCTGCATGATCATCTTCGCGCCGATATCTTTCTCTATGCGTTTGATAGCACGCAACTCATTTGGGCTTACAAGTGTGATCGCTTCACCTGTTTTTCCACCTCTACCGGTTCTACCGATACGGTGTACATAGCTTTCGCTATCGAAAGGAAGGTGGTAGTTGAAAACATGGCTTACATCATTGACATCAAGTCCACGTGCCGCCACATCGGTTGCCACAAATATATCGGTATTGCCTTGTTTGAAAGCTCTGATGGCTATCTCTCTCTGTTTTTGCTCCATGTCTCCGTGAAGAAAACCTACTTTAAAACCTTGTGAGGTGAGGTGACTTGCAAGTCTATCGACCTCTTTTTTCATACGGCAAAAGATGATACATTTACTAGGCTCAAGGAAGTCCATGAGTCGCACAAGTGCATCGTCTCTCTCGTGCTCTGCTATCACATAGTAGTTTTGCGTGATAGAGCTATTTGTGCTCTCGCTTTTAGTGATAGAGACTGTTTTTGGGGTGTTGAGTATCTCATTTGCCAAGCGTCGTATCTGATCAGGCATAGTTGCTGAGAACATAAGTGTTTGACGCTCTTTTGGCAGGTAGGTAAAGATGTTCTTTATCTCGTCTAAAAAGCCCATATCGAGCATCTCGTCGGCTTCATCAAGCACGACGAAGCTTGGATTAAGTTTGATTCTTTTGCTTTTGAGCAGGTCTTGGAGTCTTCCCGGAGTCGCGATAACAAGATGCGCTTGTTTGATACGCTCTATCTGTCTATCGTAAGATGTTCCACCGTAAACGGTTGCGGTTTTAAGACCTGCAAATCTTCCGAAACGGTAGAGATCATCACTTACTTGCATAGCAAGTTCACGGGTCGGTACGATAACAAGTGCTTGAACGCTGCCTTCTACCTCTATCTTGTCTAAGATCGGTAGACCAAATGCCGCTGTTTTTCCTGTACCTGTTTGTGCTTGAGCTATGATGTCATGCCCTTGTTGGATAAGCGGAATCGCCTCTTTTTGTACGGGGCTCGGCTCTTTGAAGCCTGCATCATCTATCGCCTTTTGAATGGGCTCACTCAAGTTAAAATCTAAAAATGTCATTGTTGTTCTTTGTATTGGATTGGTGGATGTATAAAATACTCCTGTTTTTTGCATATGACACCAAACAGTTTGTACTCTATACTTAGAAGTGTAAAATCGCTAGAAGTCTGATATCTCTCGCAGAAAAGTTCGCAATTATAGCGGGTTTC
>JARROQ010000023.1:0-19409 GCA_037383745.1 Sulfurovaceae bacterium | reverse complement strand
AATATGTCAGATTTAGCAAAAATTATTTGGTCAAAGATCGATGAAGCACCTGCGTTGGCAACATATTCATTGTTACCGATCGTTAACGCTTTCACTAAAGCCGCAGGAGTAGAGGTAGTTACAAGTGATATCTCGCTAGCCGGGAGAGTTCTTGCGAGCCAGGGCTTAGCCGAGGACAATCTATCAAAGTTGGGTGAAGTTGTTTTGCAAGCAGATGGAAACATTATTAAGCTTCCAAATATATCAGCTTCTATCGGTCAACTTAAAGAGTGTATCGCAGAGCTTCAGAGCCAAGGCTATGATATACCTAATTTCCCCGAGAATCCTGCAAATTCCGAAGAGGAAGCAATTCGTGCAAAATATAATACATGTTTAGGAAGTGCTGTTAACCCTGTTCTTCGTGAGGGAAACTCTGACAGACGCGCTGCTGCAGCTGTTAAAAAGTTTGCTCAAAATAATCCTCATAGACTTAAAGCATTTAGTGAAAACTCTAAAGCATATGTTGCTCATATGGCCGGAGATGGTGATTTTTATGGTAATGAAAAAGCTATTACAATGCAAAAGGGCGGAAAAGTAACTATTGCATTGAACGGTAAAGAGTTAACAACAATTAACGCTCTTGATAAAGAGATTTTAGATGGTACATTTATGTCAGCTAAAAAACTAAGAACATTTATTCAAAAAACAATTGATGATGCAAGAGCAAATGGTGTTTTGTGGTCAATCCATCTTAAAGCTACTATGATGAAAATCTCCGATCCGATTATGTTTGGACACGCTCTAGAAGTATTTTTTGCTCCTGTATTTGAAAAATATGCAGCAGAATTTAAAGAGCTTGGCGTCAATGCGCGTTTAGGCATCTCTGATATCGAAAAGAAAATCTCCGGACATGCTAAAGAGGCGGAAATCAAAGCCGCATTTAAAGCTGTAGTTGATTCTGATTCTCCAAAAATTGCTATGGTTGATTCTGATAAAGGTACTACAAACTTTAATGCCTCAAATGATGTTATTATCGATGCTTCTATGCCGGTAGTTGTACGCGAAGGTGGAAAGCAATGGGATAGAAATGGTGATGCATGCGAGTGTGTTGCTGTTATTCCTGATAGTACTTACGGGATGTTCCACCAAGAGATGGTAGCTGATTGTGTTAAAAACGGTCAATATGATGTAACTACTATGGGTAATGTCGCGAATGTTGGTCTTATGGCACAAAAAGCTGAAGAGTACGGAAGCCATCCTACAACTTTTGAGATGGCAGAAGATGGAAGGGTAACCGTAACTACTGAAGATGGTACGGAGTTGATGAGTTTTGATGTTGAAGCAGGCGATATTTGGAGAATGTCTCGTGCTAAAGATATCCCGATCAAAGATTGGGTTCGATTGGCAGTTGAGCGTGCGCGCCTTACGGGAAGTCCTGCCATTTTTTGGTTGGATAAAAACAGAGCTCACGATAGAGAGATGATTAAGAAAGTAAATGAGTACTTAAAAGATCATGACACATCAGGACTTGATATTCAAATCATGGATATTGCGGCTGCTACTCGTTATACAAATGCACGCGTTAGAAAAGGTGAAGATACAATCTCTGTAACAGGGAATGTTCTTCGTGATCACCTTACTGATATGTACCCAATTTTAGAGCTTGGAACATCTGCGAAAATGCTTTCTATTGTTCCATTATTAGCGGGCGGTGGATTGTATGAAACAGGTGCCGGTGGATCTGCTCCTAAGCATGTTGATCAATTCTTAGCCGAGGGTCACTTAAGATGGGATTCATTAGGTGAATTTTTAGCACTTGCCGAATCTTTGAGATTTATCGCACAAAAAAATGATTCAGCCGATTTAGCTGCAGTTACAGCAGCGCTTGATAAGGCAAATGATAGCTACCTTGGTGAAAATAAGGCTCCATCTCGTAAATGTGGCGAACCAGACAATAAGGCAAGCCATTTTTATTTGGCGCTATATTGGGCAGAGGCATTAGCCCAAAGTGATAATGCTGAGTTGTCAGCCAAGTTTGCTCCTATCGCTAAAGCTTTGCAAGAAAATGAAGCCAAGATAATCGAAGAGTTGCTCTCGATTGAGGGCAAACCTCAAGATATAGGCGGATATTATCATCCGGATGATGCAAAAGCAGAGGCTGCGATGAGACCGTCAGCTACCTTAAATAGTATTATTGATTCTATCTAGTTTAATTGACACTTCACATAGTCTTTAAAGGCTATGTAAAGTTCTTAAAATGTAATATTGTTGTCATATTATTTGACATACTCACTTCTTTGCATCTAGTGTAAAAAGATGTAAAAACTACTACTAATCACAAAAAGAGTGATCAGAGCATAATCGATATAAATTTCTATGGCTTATGCTTTGATAGAGTGTTTAGGTTATAAAGGACGCTAATGAGAGGAAAAAAAGTTACAATCGTAGGTGCCGGAAATGTTGGGGCGACGGTTGCATATATTTTAGCTATGAATGGGGCGTGTCATCATGTCGTGCTTAAAGATAGAAATACGGAAATAGCAAAAGGAAAAGCACTTGATATGAGTCAAGCTGCCAATGCAGCTAGAATGCATACCATCGTCTCGGTTGCTGAACAGCCCGAAGATATTGCCGATTCAGATGTCGTTGTTATCACAGCAGGAAGCCCAAGATTGCCTGGCATGAGTAGAGATGATCTCCTGATGACAAATGCAGAGATTACAAAACATGTTATTCAGGATATTAAGCTCTATGCGCCACACTCTATCATTGTCATGGTCTCTAATCCCCTTGATGTTATGACTTATGTGGCATTTAAAGAGAGCGGCTTTCCAAGAGAGAGAGTCTTAGGTATGGCGGGTATCCTTGATAGTGCACGAATGGCACACTTTATCTATGAGAAGATAGGATACGGCGCAGGACAGATTAGAGCTTCCGTTATGGGTGGACATGGGGATGATATGGTTCCATTGCCAAAATTTTCAACTGTTGCGGGGGTGCCTCTCTCTGATGTACTTTCTCCCGAAGAGATAGAAGATGTTGTGGATAGAACCAAGCATGGTGGTGCTGAAATCGTCGGCTATCTCAAAACAGGTTCAGCTTATTATGCACCTGCAAAATCGACAGCTATTATGGTTGAAGCGATACTTAAAGATACAAAACAGATCCATCCATGTGCTGTCTATCTTGATGGAGAGTATGGATATAAAGATGTTGTTTCCGGTGTCCCTTTAGTGCTTGGTGCAGGTGGGGCCGAGAAGATATTTGAGATGACACTCAATGAGGATCAAGAGGTAAGATTTGCAAAAAGTGTTACTTCGGTAAAAAATATGATAGAAGTTCTAGGAAAAAATAATTTTTTTGCTTAAAGCTAATAAAGGAGTTTTGTGATGTCATTTAGAATAGAAAAAGATACGATGGGTGAGGTGAAAGTGCCTGATAGTAAATATTGGGGGGCACAAACGCAAAGATCGTTACAAAATTTTGAGATTGGTAATGAGAAGATGCCCATAGAGGTAGTCTATGGATTTGCAAATTTAAAAAAAGCATGCGCGCTCGTCAACCATGGGTTAGGAAGACTTGATGAGTCAAAGTGTAACGCTATATCACAAGCTTGCGAGGAGATACTTGCAGGCAAACATGATAGTGAGTTTCCTCTCGTAGTTTGGCAGACAGGTTCGGGTACGCAATCAAATATGAATATCAACGAAGTTGTTGCAAATAGAGCAACAGAGATACTCGGCGGTAATTTTCGAGAAACCAAAAGTGTGCATCCCAATGACGATGTCAATAAGGGCCAAAGCTCAAACGATACTTATCCGACAGCAATGCGGATAGCCGAAGTTGTTGCTATTAATGAAGATCTTATTCCCGCTATCAATCAATTGCGAGCAACTTTAGAAACAAAATCAAAAGAGTTTGATGATGTAATTAAAATAGGTAGAACACACTTGCAAGATGCAACACCTTTGAGTCTAGGGCAGGAGCTGAGCGGCTATGTTGCTATGCTAGATGCCAATAAAAGACAAATAGAGGATGCACTCAACTATTGTAAAGAGCTAGCCATAGGTGGAACAGCTGTAGGAACAGGGCTTAATTCGCATCCTGATTTTTCTAATCTTGTTTCAAAAACTCTCAATGCCTCTATGAAGCAAGATTATGGATTTGTTTCGCAACCAAATAAATTCCATGCTCTTACAGGACATGATGCTGAAGTGATGCTTTCCGCATCGCTTAAAGGACTTGCGGCAAATCTTATGAAGATAGCCAACGATATCAGATGGCTTGCCTCCGGACCACGATGTGGGATAGGCGAGATAACCATTCCTGAAAATGAACCGGGTAGCTCTATCATGCCGGGCAAAGTTAACCCTACGCAGTCAGAAGCACTTACGATGGTAGCAGTGCAGGTAATGGGCAATGACACAACAGTTGGCATAGCAGCAAGTCAAGGCAATTTTGAACTCAATGTGTTTAAACCGGTTATCGCTTATAATATTTTACAGTCGATAAAGTTACTTGCTGATTCTATGAGAAGTTTTGATAAAAATTGCGCTGCTGGTATCGAGCCGATTAGAGAGAATATCGATGCTTATTTGCGTAACTCTTTGATGCTTGTGACCGCACTCAATCCTCATATAGGATATGAAAATGCAGCAAAGATAGCCAAAAGTGCACACAAAAACGGAACAACATTAAAGCAAGAGGCTATCAAATCCGGGCTCTTGAGTGAAAAAGAGTTCGATACGTATGTAAAACCGGAGGACATGATAGCACCGAAAGTGTAACTTTTTTGCTATAGCATTTTAAATTTTTTAAATGAGAATGAAATATAATTTTCCCTCTCATCTAAGAGAGTGTGTCAAATTGTATCATTCGTAGAGCCGACTTTTCAAAAAATATAATTTTCATCTTTAATTTTATATAGAAGTTCTATAATTTTAAAGTTATTTATAAAATCAAGGAGTTCTTGTGAATATTCATGAGTATCAAGCAAAAGAGATATTTAAAACATATGGCATTCCTACTCCAAGAGGAATTGTCGCTAATACACCTGAGGAAGCTGTACAAAATGCTAAAGAGCTTGGGGGTAATCTTTGGGTAGTAAAAGCACAGATTCATGCCGGAGGTAGAGGTCTTGGTGGGGGCGTTAAGCTTGCTAAGTCACTTGACGAGGTAAAGAAATTTGCCGATGAGATACTGGGGATGACGCTTGTGACTCATCAAACGGGACCTGAGGGTAAATTAGTTCAAAAGGTCTACATAGAAGAGGGCGCTGATATCAAAGATGAGCTTTATCTTGGCATCACTCTTGATAGAGCCAAAGAGATGCCGGTAATCATGGCAAGTACCGAGGGAGGCATGGAGATAGAAAAAGTTGCCGAAGAGTCTCCCGAGAAGATAATAAAAGTTACTGTTGATCCTACTATAGGTTTTCAGGCATTTCATGGGAGAGAACTTGTCTTTAGGCTTGGAATTTTAGACAAAGAGGAGCAGAAAAAATTTATTAATTTTGCAAAATTACTTTTTGATGTCTATATGGACAAAGATGGAGAGATGATTGAGATAAACCCGCTTATAAAGACGGGAAGTGGTGATTTTATAGCACTTGATGCAAAGATGGGATTTGATGATTCGGCTATCGGAAGACATCACGAGCTTGAAGAGATGCGAGACTTGAGCGAAGAGGATCCGGACGAGAGAGAGGCAAGCAGACATGGGCTTAGCTATATCTCACTTGATGGAGAAATAGGCTGTATGGTCAATGGAGCAGGGCTTGCTATGGGGACGATGGATACGATCAACTATATGGGTGGTAGTCCTGCAAATTTCCTTGATGTTGGTGGTAAAGCGAACGCTATTACTGTTGCAAAAGGGTTTGAGATCATTTTAAAAAATCCAAATGTCAAAGCGATCTTTGTCAACATATTTGGCGGCATTGTTCGATGTGATAGAATCGCTGAAGGTATTTTAGAAGCGACAAAGAAAGTTGATGTGCATGTTCCGGTTATCGTAAGACTTGATGGCACCAATGCCGAAGAAGCAGCGCAAATTCTTAAAAATGCAAACATTTCAAATGTTATTGCAGCAACAGATTTGGCCGATGGCGCTAAAAAAGCAGTTGAAGCTGCTGAGCAAGCATAGATAAGGGGAGTTATATGTCGATTTTAGTAAATTCAAGTACAAAAGTTATCGTTCAAGGTTTTACCGGGAAAGAGGGGTCATTTCACGCCGAGCAGTGCATCGCATACGGCACAAATATAGTTGGCGGTGTTACACCTAACAAAGGTGGAGATGTGCATCTCGGAAAACCTGTTTTTAACACAGTAAAAGAAGCCGTAGAAGCTACCGGTGCAACTGTGAGTATGATATTTGTCCCCCCTATATTTGTCTCAGACGCCATCATGGAAGCAGCAGATGCAGGTATCGAACTCGCTGTCATTATCACAGAGGGCGCGCCTGTTAAAGATATTATGTTTGCTAAATCATATGCTAAGAAGAATCATATGAAAACCATAGGACCGAATTGTCCGGGAATCATAACGGCTGAGGAGTGCAAGATAGGTATCATGCCCGGCTCTATCTTTAAAAAAGGAAAAATATCACAAAACCCGTCGTTGCTTTTATTGCCGGACAAAGTGCGCCTAAAGGGAAGCGGATGGGACATGCCGGAGCGATTGTAAGCGGTGGAGCCGGAACGGCAAAAGAGAAGATGGATGCTCTTGAAGCAGCCGGAGTGACAGTTGTTATAAGCCCTGCTGATATAGGCAAAGCGGTAAAAAAAGTTTTGGAAAGAGAAGAATAATTATCTAATTTTCTTTTTTATGCTATACTCAAAGAAAAAAAGGAGCATAGCATGTCTCAAGCAAGCTTTGAAGTTTTAAATGTCAAATGTGGCGGATGTGCTTCGACACTAAAGAAGAAGTTAAAACCGCTTTTTGGGGAAGTTGAGGTGGACCTTGATGTAATGCCG
The DNA here is from genome assembly GCA_037383745.1 of Sulfurovaceae bacterium. Lineage (GTDB taxonomy): Bacteria > Campylobacterota > Campylobacteria > Campylobacterales > Sulfurovaceae > BN30871. The sequence continues at coordinate 12,457 of JARROQ010000023.1, read as the reverse complement.
AGAAAGATAACACTTGATATAAATGAGGAGGATGTTCCCGCTTTAGCAAAAGAGCTTAAAGCGCTTGGATATCCACTTCTCGGGGAGGATATGAGTTCCCTTGAAGAGGTTAAGGCGAAAGCTAAAAGCTTTGTCTCTTGTGCTATCGGCAAGATGGATTCTGAAGCCTAGAAATTAGTGCTTCAAATAGTAACAATATCTTGAAAGTATAAATGATATATTTTTCATTAAAAGCTTCATTATGTAATCTTGGATATTCTTATACTAAGTGAATTAATAGCTTTGTCGTTTACACCTATATTAAAGATGTGTTTCTTTTTCACTAATAATAAATCAACAAAAAGGGGAATGAGATGTCATTAAATATGAAAGCTCCTGAAAATACACCGGTTTGGGTAGATACCAAAAGATGTAAAGCATGTGATAAATGTGTAGATGTTTGTCCTGCGGGTGTACTTTCCATGAAGGCAGAGCCGACTTCAACACTTGGAGCGATGATAAGCGTGGTTGCTCCTGAAGCTTGTATAGGCTGTAGAGAGTGTGAGCTTACTTGCCCGGATTTTGCAATATATGTAGCAGAAAAATCAGAGTATAAATTTGCCAAACTTACTGATGCTGCGAAACAAAGAGCAGAGGCAATTGTCAACAATAACTATAGATTACCTGCAGGTCAATAAGGAGAAAAATTATGGCGTTAAGAGAAATAATTTCAAGTGGAAATGAACTTGCGGCACATGCTGCAAAAGATGCCGGATGTAAGTTTTTTGGCGGGTATCCGATCACACCTTCGAGTGAGATTATGCATGAGCTATCTGAGCTTCTTCCTGCTGAAGGAGGAACATGTATTCAGATGGAAGATGAGATCGCAGGTGTTGCCTGTGCGATAGGGGCATCTATGAGCGGTGTTAGAGCTATGACGGCTACAAGTGGACCCGGGATTTCACTGAAAGCTGAAAACCTCGGTCTTGCGCAAATGGCAGAGGTGCCACTCGTTGTAGTCAATGTTATGCGTGGAGGTCCATCGACAGGTCTTCCTACTCGTGTTTCTCAAGGTGATGTTGCACAAGCAAAAAATCCTAGCCATGGTGATTATAAGTCTATTACTTTGTGTGCCGGAAATTTGGCAGAATGTTATACGGAGACCGTAAGAGCGTTCAATCTTGCAGATAGATTTATGCAACCTGTATTTGTGCTTCTTGATGAAACACTAGGGCATATGCATGGTAAAGCTATGATTCCTTCTGAAGAGGAAGTTGAAGCAGGTATTAAGCCCAGAGCAGAATTTACGGGTGATCCGGCTGAGTATAAACCGTATGGTGTGGGACAAGATGAGCCGGCAATTCTCAATCCTATGTTCAAAGGGTATAGATACCATTTTACCGGATTGCATCACAATGCAACAGGTTTTCCAACTGAAGAGATAGAAACCTGCCGCAAATTGATTGAAAGATTATTTAATAAAGTTGAAGCCCATCAAGAGGAGATAGACTTATATGAAGAGTATATGCTTGATGATGCGGAACTTTTGATCATAGCGTACGGCTCGGTATCTTTGGCGGCAAAAGAGGCTATACGGCATCTAAGAGCTGCAGGTATTAAAGCAGGACTATTTAGACCTATCACTTTATGGCCAAGTCCGGCAGAGCGAATCAAACACTGGACGGATAAGATTCAAAAAGTATTATGTGTTGAGCTTAATATCGGTCAATATAGAGATGAGATTCAAAGAGCTTCCGGAAGATTAGATATCGATGGACTTTTCAAGGTTAACGGTAGAGCACTTTCTCCTTATGAAATCGTAGAAAAAGTGAAAGGAATGTAACTATGGCATTTAATTATGATAACTATTTAAGAGTAGACAAAATGCCAACACTATGGTGTTGGGGGTGTGGTGACGGTGTTATCTTAAAAGCATTTATTAGAGCGGTAGATAAACTCGGATATAACAAAGATGATATGTGTATAGTATCGGGCATTGGATGTAGCGGACGATTTTCTTCATATATTGATTGCAATACGGTACACACAACACACGGTAGAACGATAGCCTTTGCTACAGGGATCAAGCTTGCAAACCCCGATAAAAAAGTCTTTTGTGTAGCCGGAGACGGTGATGCATTGGCGATTGGCGGGAATCATACGATTCACGGTTGTAGAAGAAACATTGACATCAATTTTATCCTGATTAATAATTTTATTTATGGTCTGACAAACTCTCAAACAAGTCCAACAACACCGCAAGGTATGTGGACTGTAACAATGCAAAAAGGGAATATCGATCCTACTTTTGATGCATGTAAACTTGCTATAGCAGCCGGCGCATCATTTGTTGGTAGAGAATCTGTTACAGATCCGAAAAAGATAGAAAAACTGTTTATAAAAGGGTTTGAGCATAAAGGATTTAGCTTTTTTGATATTTTCTCAAATTGCCACATCAACTTAGGGCGAAAAAATAAAATGGCAAGTGCTATGGAAAATCTTGAATGGATTGATAGTATCACTGTCTCTAAGATCAAATTTGACAAAATGAGCGAAGAGGAGAAAGCTGGACTCTTTCCTATGGGAGTTCTATATCATGATGAAGATGCTTCTGAATATTGTGAAATGTATGAGCAAGTAAAATTGGCGCATCAAGGAAAACGACAAAATATCACTGCAGCTGATTTTGCGGAAAAATAAGGAGAAGAGATGGCTAGAACATTAATGAGATTTACAGGTGTTGGCGGGCAAGGCGTACTCTTAGCAGGAGAGATTTTTGCTGAAGCCAAGATCAAGGCCGGAGGTTATGGTCTAAAGACAGCTACATATACTTCACAAGTTAGAGGTGGTCCAACTGTTGTTGATATCACGCTTGATGATGAAGAGATATTTTATCCTTATGCAAACGACGGTGAGATCGATTTTATGCTTTCTGTTGCGCAGGTAAGTTTTGATCTGTTCAAAAGAGGCGTAAGTGAAGGCGGTACTATTGTTATCGAGCCAAATCTTGTAGAACCAACCGATGAAGATAGAAAAAAATGGCGAATCGTAGAGATTCCTATTATCACAATTGCCAAAGAAGAGGTTGGTAATGTAATCACGCAATCTGTTGTAGCCCTTGCTATTGCGAATACTATTATGGGTGCTATAGATAATAAAACGCTTAAAGAAACAATGCTATCAAAGGTGCCTGCTAAAGTGCATGAGCTCAACCTTAAAGCATATGATCTCGGCGAAAAATATGCCAAAGAGGCGATGGCAAAATAAAGAGATAAGCCAAAGGCTTATCTGGGATTAATTATACTTTATTCCGTATGTTTTGTTGAGATATTCGATAATTTTATCGAGTTCTTCATCGCTCAAAAGACCTTTTTGAGAAGGCATAAGTCCAAATCTTAGCAATTTATTTTCTTTGCAAATCGCTTTTTCTTTCGTTGGGTTCATCAGATAATCTTTAAGAAAAGCATTTGCCTCTTCTTGCGTATCGAAATTCATATATACATTATACATCGCACCTACCATGGGTGGGGCAATGAGTGCATCCATCTCTGCTTTTGAAGTTGGTCTATCTGACATGTGGCATGTGGCGCATTTAACTTTAAAAAGTTCAGCACCCTCGCTTACTATTTTTTCCTGCTCGTTACATTCTGCTAATACAAATAAAAAGAGTAAGCAAACAATGATTCTTTTATACATTTCATCTCCATTTGCTTTCAAATATTTTTTAACACAGTTGCTATTATGACATAGATAGCTGTTTTTTTATGATAAGGATAATTTTTGATTAAAATCATAATAAGTGTATCGCTACAAATAAAATATGCTATAATTGCGCCCTAGGTGTGATAGGTAGTTGCTATCAATTATTTGGTAGAGGAAAGTCCGAGCTACATGTGAGACAAGACTCCACCTAACGGGTGGCCGGAGTAATCCGAGGGCAAGTGCAACAGAGAGAAGTCAGCCTGAGCCAATTGGTTCAGGTCAAGGTGAAAGGGTGGGGTAAGAGCCCACCAGTGCTTATGGTAACATGAGTAGCTAGGTAAACCCTGTCTGTAGCAAGAAGTATATGGTAATAAGTCTCACACTCGTCACTTTTAGTGGCAAAAGTACTTCGCTTGAGCCTTATGGTGACATAAGGCCTAGATAAATAACTACCCACGACAGAACTCGGCTTATCGTCACACCTTATAATCCCCCCAATTAATTTATAATTGATCTATGATTTGCTATATTTTAGATAGAATATCCATATATGAAAGCTTAGGATATGAGATGATAAAAAGTGCATGTGGACTTGATTGTTATGATGCATGCTCTATCGTTTTTGATAAAGGTAAGATAAAAGGCAATAAGAGCAATCCTTATACAAATGGCTACCTATGTCCACTGCTCAATAGCTATTTACCAAAAGAGAAGCGCATCAAATCTCCATCGGTTAACGGTAAAAAAGTAAGTCTTGATGAGGCTTTAAAAGAGGTTGCAAAAAGTCTTAAAACTACAAATACACTTCTTTGGAGAGGTAGTGGTAATCTTGGCGTAATGCAAGATGTTACAAATCTGCTTGTCCAAAAGATTGGCGGAAGTTTAACGGAGGGCTCTTTGTGTGATGGCGCAGGCGCAGCAGGCATAAAAGAGGGCAGAGGGGATCACAAACAGCTCTCCTTGGAGCAGATCCAAAAAAGTGAAGTCGTCGTTGTATGGGGCAGGGATGTGAGTGTCACCAATAGACACCTTATGCCCTTCATTAAAGATAAGATACTTATTACTATCGATCCTTTCAGGAGTGATATTGCAAAAATGTCACATCTGCATCTACAGCTTGCTCCTAGGAGTGATTTTTTCTTAGCACTCTTGTTGAGTCGGTTTGTGATCATGGAAGAGATGCATGATAAAGAGTGGCTCGCCCAACATGCGAGTGATTGGGATGAGTATTATGATTTTATAAGAACTTTTCGCATCAAATCTTTGCTTGCACTTATTGATCTTAGCCTTGCCAAGATAGGTGATATGCTTTCGCTCATAAAGGGTAAAAAAACTGTTTTTTTAGTGGGTACCGGAGTACAACGATATACAAATGGTGCTTATATTCTTAGAGCTATCGACTCTTTAGTAGCACTTTTGGGACTCTTTGGAAAAGAGGGGTGTGGAGTAAGCTATATGGGAGAGAGTAGACTTGGATTTGATGATCCTTTCAAATCCACTTGTAATCGTGTATCAAAAGCTTTGACGCCGTTTGGTGATTTTGAGACGGTGCTTATCCAAGGAGGTAACCCTGCTGAATCTATGCCCCAGAGTGCAAGAGTGATAGATGAACTCGAAAAAGTAAAAAATCTTATCTATTTTGGGCTCTATGAAAATAAAACATCAAAGATGGCCCATATCGCCATACCGGCAAAAAATTTCTTTGAAAAAGAGGATGTTCGACTCAGTTATGGCTCAAAGTATGCACTCAAGATGAACAAGATAGAAGATGCCTCTTTTGGCATAAGCGAGTATAGTTTTACATCAAAATTATTTTCGCTTATGGGCTTTGATGGATTACTGAGTGAGCAAGCGTATATCGATCATTGGCTCAATCAATGCGAGAGAGAAGAAGAGGTTTTTATCTTGCCCTCATTTGAAGAAAATCCTTATAAGGATGGATTTGAAGAGCCATTCAAATTTTTGGATGATTATGATGATGAGTTCTTAGATATAAAGAGACTTAAAAGATATAACAAAAAAGAAGCACAAAAAAGTGATGAGTATTGGCTGATAAACAGAAAGTCGAAGCGATCACTCAATACGCAATTTGGAAAAGACAATAAGGTCACTCTCAATCCAAAAAGTGGTTACAAAGAGGGGGAGTCGGTATTTTTAAGTTCACCACAAGGTATGATTGAGCTTATTGTAGAGCTTGATGATGGAGCAAGAGAAGATTGCGCGATTATATATGCTAATACGCTTCATATCAACAAGATAACACCCCCGTTGGAGAGTTTAGAGGGTAAAAATGCCTGTTACGCAGAAGTGAAGGTAAAAATATTTAGAGTATAATTAGGGAAATTTTTTAAAGAGAGTAGAATGAATTTAGAAGCGTTAGATAAACAGTATGTCTTGCAAACTTATGCAAGAGACTATACAAATTTTACACACGGCATCGGCTCAAAGCTTTATGATGATAAGGGTGTAGAGTATATAGATTTTGCAAGCGGAATCGGTGTTAGTAGCGTAGGCCATGCTAATAAACACGTAACGCAGGCCATTTGCGAGCAAGCTCAAAAAATCATCCATATATCAAACTTGCAAGTGATTGAGCCGCAAGCAAAATTGGCAAAAAAGATTGTGGAGCTCTGCGGGTATGATGCGAAAGTATTTTTTGCGAATTCCGGGGCAGAAGCAAATGAGGGTGCTATCAAGATGGCGCGTAAATATGGGACGGTAAACTTTGATACTAAAAAATATAAGATTATCTCTTTAGGGCACTCTTTTCATGGCAGAACACTCTCTGCGCTGACAGCAACTGCTCAAGAGAGTTTCCATCCTGATACTTTTGCACCATACCCTAAAGGGTTTAGTTATGTTGCAAATATTGATGATATCTATGATGCCATTGATGAGGAGACGATTGCGGTTATCATCGAGCTTACTCAAGGTGAGGGTGGCGTGATGAATTTTGATAGACACAAAGTGCAAGAGTTGGCAAAGTTCTTGCAAGAGAAGAAATTGCTACTTATCGTTGATGAGATACAAACAGGGATTTACAGAACGGGGTCATTTTTAGAATCAAACAACTATGAGGTAACTCCTGATATCGTAACCGTTGCTAAAGGATTAGGCGGAGGTGTACCAATAGGTGCGATCATCACTCGGCACAAAGAGATATTGAGTGCTGGCGAGCATGGGACAACATTTGGCGGTAACTATCTTAGCACAGCAGCAGGTTTGGCGGTTCTTGATATATTGAGCGAGCTTAAGCAGGGCGGTCAGCTGCAAGAGACGATTGAGTATTTTGATAAAAAGCTGGATCATATCATCGCACAATATAGTGACCTCTTTATCAAAAAGACAGGTCTGGGGCTTATGAGAGGGATTGTTGCAAAAGATGATGCGATAAAAAATGCTGTGATTAAAAATGCTATGAAGCAAAGAGTAATCGTCTTGAAATCCGGCAGAAATACAGTGCGCTTTCTCCCCTCTTTGACTATCACAAAAGAAGAGATTGATGAGGGGTTTGCCCGATTTGAAAAAGCTCTGAGCGAAACGAGGGTATCGTAGTTGCTATTTAGCGAATATATGAATGCATGGCTCTATGGAGATACGGGCTACTATGTAAACTATAAGGCGATAGGCAAGGGCGGCGACTTTTATACTGCCGTGAGCACGAGCCGTTTCTTTGGTGCAAGTATCGCTAATTATCTGCTAAAACTCATAGAAGAGGATGCCTCAAAAGCAGAGGGTACTTTAGTCGAAATCGGTGCGCACAAAGGGTATCTCATCTGCGATATAATCCATTGGCTCTATACAAAAAAGCCTGAGCTTTTAAAGAGTATGCACTTTGTCATCATAGAAAAACATGAAGCACTCATCCAGGCACAAAAAGAGTATATAAGCTCAATGTTCGGTGATGCGGTGCAGGTCGAGCATAAAAAAAGTCTTCGTGAGGTTGATGCACCCTATGTGTTTGCAATATCCAATGAGATATTTGACGCTTTTCCTTGTGAGCTTCTCAAAGATGGCAAGATAGCTGCTGTAAAAGAGCACGCCATAGAGTGGATAGAGGCACCAAAAGAGATGCTCTTGTGGGCGAAGAGCCATAGACTCATCCAAGGTGAGGTAGCCGTTGGTTATGAAGCGTTTGCCAAGGAGGTTGCATCTTTGCAACGGTGTGATTTTGTCTCTTTCGATTATGGTGAGGCATATGTGCGCAATGATTTTTCTATCCGTCTCTACAAAGAACATGAAGTCTATCCTCTTTTTGATGAGAATGTGGATTTGAGCACTCTCTATCAAAATGCAGATATAACCTACGATGTCAATTTTGCGCATGTTCTAGAGGCATTTGAGACGCAAGGATTTAAAAAAAGAGTCTATGAGACGCAAGCGCGAGCACTTGTGAGATTTGGACTTATGGAGATGCTTGAAGAGTTTATATTGCATGCAACATCCGAAGTTTACGCAAGAGAGGTAGATAAGATAAAGACGCTCATTGCTCCTACTATCATGGGTGATCGATTTAAGATGATTCATCTAGAGAAAAGTTAAGTTTTCTATTTCAGAAAGTTGGCAGTTTTTTTCTGTTAGAGTTCAATTAAAGGGCAAATAGATGAAAAAGATTTTATTTTTTTATATGATTTCTTTGTTCTGTTTTGGAGATGAGAAGAATGGATGGAGTGTGCTACACCAGGCAGTCTATGATAACGATCTTACAGTGATTGAAAAAAGTATCAAAGAGGATAGTACACTTGTCGATCAACAATCCAATGCCGGCATTACTCCTTTGCACATAGCCGTGAAGCTAAGAAGAATGGATATCGTCAAGATGCTTTTAAAGAAAGGTGCTGATATAGATGTGCAAGATAATAATGGGCTCACACCTCTGCATTATGCCATCGGTCAAAATCAAGAAGAGCTCTCAAAATATCTCATAACTAGGGGAGCAGATATGGATATACAAAATAGTGAGGGCATAACACCTTTGCATCAAGCAGCGTTTAGAGGCAATGTGGCTTTGATACAATTTATGCTCGATAATAATGCAAATGTTGATACACTAAACAATCAAGGCGCAACAGCTTGTCAACTGGCATTTGCAAAGAAAAATATGGGAGCATATGGGTTGTTGAAGGCTTATACGAAATTAGAGTGTGGGAGTAAAGAGTGATAAGTATAGTAGTTAACGGTAAAAATATGAGTATTGAGAAGGATACAAATCTTTATGAACTTATAGAATTTCTGAAGATAAGTGATAAGGTGATGGCAGCGGCAGTAAATATGAATATCGTCAAAAAAGATGAGTGGGAAAACTATAAACTTCAAGAAGGTGACAAAGTAGAGCTGCTTAATTTTGTAGGTGGAGGTTGATTAGAGGATGATGGCTATAGCGATGGCAAATCCGCCGTCATGACTGATGGAGAGGGAGCTTTTTTGTAAAAAGAGTCTCTCTTGTGCTTCTTCGCTCAAGGTAAAATGTGGCGCACCTTTTTTATCTTTGCTCAAAAGTATATCATGAAAGCCAAGTTCGCTGCCTATGCCACACCCAAAAGCTTTAGAGATAGCCTCTTTTGCTGCCCAGAAACCGGCGATGCTTGCATTGCTTTTAGCAAGCTTTATCTCTTCTTCATTTAAGAAGCGCTCTTTAAAGACCTCGCCGTACTTTTCAATCATTGTTTCTATTCTGCTAATTGCGACTATATCTGTTCCTATTTTCATAAGTGTAGTGTAGCATAATCCTACTCAAACATCCATTCGACAACCTTTGAGACTTCATCGGCGATATAGCACTTCACATCCGTTTTTTGGAGCGGTTTAGTAGGCAAAATGGCTTTTGAAAAACCATGTGTATGGAGTTCTTTGAGTCTCGAAGCGAGTGAGGCTACCTCTCGTATCTCGCCTGTTAAACTTACCTCTCCAAGAAATACCGTTTGCGAGCTAAGCGGTCTATCTCTATAGCTACTCAAAATCGCCGCGACAATTGCAAGGTCAGCACTTGGTTCATTTATCTTGATGCCGCCGGGGATATTGATAAAAACATCATAGGTGCCAAGCGGGAGATCGAGCTTTTTCTCAAGCAGTGCCAAGATCATCCCAAGACGGTTATTATCAAACCCTGTTGAGCTTCTTTTGGCGTGCCCGTAAGATTCGCTTACAAGTGCTTGTACTTCGATAATGATAGGTCTGCTTCCCTCCATGATGACACTCAGTGCCGAGCCTGCCTGGAGTGTTTTTTTATCAAAAAACTTATTGGTGATTGTCTTGGCATCTTCAAGTCCATGCTCATTCATCTCGAAGATACCTACCTCATTGGTAGAGCCGAAGCGATTTTTAAAGCCTCGCAGGAGTCGAAGTTCACTATTGACATCGCCCTCAAAATAGAGCACCGTATCGACCATATGCTCTAGAACTCTAGGGCCCGCTATGGAGCCGTCTTTGGTGATGTGCCCTATGATAAATATAGGGATCTGAAGCGTTTTGGCTACCCGCATAAGCTCGAAAGTGATATTACGCACTTGCGTCACAGAGCCTGAAGCTGAGGGGCTATCATCACTATAGAGTGTTTGGATGGAGTCGATGACGATAAAGTTATAGCTATTGGTATGTATCTCGTTGAGGATAGTGCTGAGGTTGATCTCGCAGAGTAAAAACAGATTTTCATCAAGGGCACCAAGCCTATCGGCACGCAGCTTTATCTGCCCCGGCGACTCTTCGCCTGAGACATAGAGCACTTTTTTGCTTGTCTTTGCAAGATTGCCGGCTGTTTTGAGCAGCAAGGTTGATTTGCCGATTCCCGGACTTCCGCCTATGAGCGTAAGTGAGCCATCCACGATACCGCCTCCAAGGACAAGATCAAGCTCTTTACTTCCGGAAGATACTCTGTTTATGTTCTCTTTGGTAATAGATGTGATACTTTGCGCTTTGCTCGCTCCTCCCATCTCTTTTTTAGTCTCATCTAAAAATTTTATCTGCTCACTTGAGAGCTCTATGATACTATCCCACTCACCGCAATTTGTGCATTTGCCTATCCATCTTGGAGTTTGAAATCCACATGCTTGACACTCATAGAGGACCTTTTTCTTTGCCATGATAACTCCTTTTGAGAAAGTGTAGTATTTTTTCTAAGGGAGGGTTAAAAAAATGTCATTTTGAAATATTTTTAATTTCTTTACTTTTATATTATAATTAACTCAAAGGGAAAATCATTATGACAATTATCCATTTCTTAATTGCACTATTTTATGTGGCGTTATTTACGATATTGTTTGTTTTGTTTTACTATTTTGCAGTCAAATTTTTTGCTTGGCTTTTTCATTTTATAAAAAATATTCCAAAACTTTTATTGCTTCTTTTAAATCTCAAGTTTGCGGAATTTTATAACATTATCTCCAAAAGACCTATTGCAAAGTTAACATTGAAAAATATTTGGGTAAAAAGAATATTTTTTCTTTTGTTGATTTTTAATACCGTACTTTTTATACAACAATTTATCTACTGGAACGGCAAGGGTAGTGCGTACCCAAAAGCAAAATGTTACTATGCGGCAGGTAATGTTATTGCAATGTATCGCTCATCACTCGCTCCTGTTTTTTCTCCAAATAATATATTGACATTTTGGTTAGAGATGCCTCAAAGAGCTATCTATGCAACTGCAAAACCGCTTATTCCCCAAGATGATGGTGAGCTTGCCATATGGCGATACCATTGGTTTGCCTACCCCTTTGCTAAACGCTTCAAAATGCCGCATCGTATCTATGAAAGTGATAACAATCCTCTATTTAGAAAAAAAGGAGAGATAGCAACTGTCCTTTGGGAGTTTATAAAGGCTACAGATAAAGATAGCTTCAAAGATCAAAAGATACGAGACGAACATGCTCTACGTGATCTTTCTTTAGCTGTACTTTATCTTGATGAGATGTACAACCATGAGAAAGTTCCACCTAGTCTGTATGTGACAAAGGAAGCAGAAGAGGAGATAGCCAAAAAACCAGTAGTATATACGAGTTGGCAACAGATGATGATTAGTGGTCCCAACAAAGAAGAAGGAGTATATTATAAAAAATCATTTGACAGACTTTGGCTCGTAAATCAAAAGTCTAACTATATAACCACTACCGCCTATGAAGCCCTCAAGGCACTTGAGAGCAAATGGCAAACTTCTAAGTTTATGAGCAAAGAGATCAAAAAGCATCCTACGCTTGAAGCAACGCGCAAAGCAGCAATGATTGCGATGTTGCAGAGGGGAGCATTAGATTTTAAATTTGATCGAAAAAATATCTCTTGCACTGATTTTTATGTACTTGATTATGTTAGGTTGCGCAAAGAACTGGTGGCGATGGATACAGGTAATAAATTAATTCATAATCTTGTTCATCGAATCATTGAGTTTAGTTTAGGTTCGGAAAAATTTAAATATATTTTTGAGCATTACTGCGGTTACAGCTTGGATGGAAGCTATGACACTTGGTTTAAAACAGATCCATCAAGATACAAGGATCGTCCTCTTGTTATTAAGTATGGTGAAATATTGTTGCAAAATAAATCTAAAAAGGAGAAATAGAACATGACGGATGATTATATCAAGCAATCGATAGCAGCTTTTGCTGCAAAACAAATAGTCAAATCAAACAAAAATCTCATCTAGGATAGCATTGATAAACTCATCAGCTCTGAATTCGACGAGGTCATCACTCCCTTCACCGACACCGATGTAGAAAATAGGAAGTTTAAGCTCATCAGCGATACTAAAGACTGAGCCGCCTTTAGCGGTGCCGTCTAGCTTTGT
>JARROQ010000022.1:0-17117 GCA_037383745.1 Sulfurovaceae bacterium | reverse complement strand
AAAAAAATAATATGTATGATTATGGCAAAAATAGGAGTTAATATTATGGAGTTAATATTTTATTTTAGCTATTATTTTGGTCAAATAACACCGATACTCATTTTAGTAACTTATTTTTTGATAAATAAGCACTTTAAAACAGAAATAACAAAAGTATTGTTTTTTAGTCAACTATTGATAGTTATTTTATATGTAAGCTTATTTTTTATTCCTGGACCATACACTGGTTATGGTCCAGAAACAGATAAATCCAATTTACATACAGTCGTATTTTCTGCTATTCACTATTTGCATTTTATTCCTATTGTGGCATTGTTTGTTTTTGCTTTAAAACTTAATAAAAACAAAGATTCTGAAATAAATTCAGAATGACAAAGTTATGATATATTCGCCACTACTTCATCGCCTTTGACATCAAAAGCTACACTACTGCCTGCCGTTATCTTATCTTCAAGGATAAGCTCCGAGAGTTTATCTTCGATAGTCTCATAAAGCGCGCGCTTAAGCGGTCTAGCTCCATATATAGGATCAAAACCTACTTTAGCGATATACTCTTTGGCTTTATCACTCAACGTTATAGTAATCTCTTTAGCTTGGAGCCTTTTTTGGATACCGGCAAAGAGGATAGAGACAATTTGCGTAATATCATCAAGTTTCAAAGGGTTAAATATGACGATATCATCGAGTCTATTTAAAAATTCGGGCTTAAAGTGTTTTTTGAGTTCACCATTGACAGCCTCTCTTTTTGCCTCAGGATCTTCTATCTCTATAATCTTATCACTGGCTATATTGGATGTCATGATGATGATCGTATTTTTAAAATCAACCACCACTCCCTTGTTATCCGTAAGCCTTCCATCATCAAGTACTTGCAATAAGGTATTGAAGACATCAGGGTGTGCTTTTTCTATCTCATCAAACAGGATGACTGAATAGGGTTTTCTCCTGACCGCCTCGGTAAGTTGACCACCCTCTTCATACCCAACATATCCCGGAGGTGCACCCACGAGTCGACTAGCGGCATGTTTCTCCATATACTCACTCATATCGATTCGAATAAGCGATTTTTCACTATCAAAGAGAAATTTTGCCAAAGTCTTTGCTACTTCTGTTTTCCCAACACCTGTCGGTCCCAAAAACATAAAGCTTCCTATCGGGCGACTCGCATCGCTTAAACCTGCTTTATTGCGTTTTATTGCTCTTGCAACAGCTTTGAGTGCTTCATCTTGACCGACAACATCTTTTCTCAATACATCTTCTATGTGCAGTATCTTCTCTTTGTCGCTTTGAAGCATCTTGGTCACAGGGATACCGGTCCATCTGCTAATAATGCTTGCTATCATCTCTTCATCAACTGAATTTTTAAGCAGTGTGCCCTGCTCTTGCATCTTCTCCCATTTCTCTTCAAGCGCATCAAGCTTCTTTTGCTCCTCCGGAATCTGACCATACTCAATCTCAGCTGCTTTATTGAAATCCCCTTCTCTTTTTGTCAAGGCGGCTTTACTTTTGAGAGACTCGATGCTTGCTTTAGCTTTGGCAATATCTTCGAAGACACTCTTTTCTGCTTCAAACTGTGATTCAAGAGACATCCGCTTCTCTTCAAGATCAGCAATCTCTTTTTCTATCTCTTCAATGCGAGAGCTATTTTTCTTACTCTCCTCCATTTTAAGTGCCTCTTTTTCGACTCGAAGACTTGAAAGCTCTCTTTTTGTCTTTGCAAGTTCACTCGGCTCACTCTCTATTTGCATCTTAAGCTCAGCCGCCGCCTCATCGATAAGATCGATTGCCTTATCGGGCAAAAATCTATCGGTAATGTATCTATCACTAAGTTTAGCTGCTGCTACAAGTGCTGAGTCCGTTATGTTGACATTATGATGCGTCTCAAGTCTCTCTTTGAGTCCTCGCAAGATTTGCAACGCCTCATTGATATTTGGCTCATCCACCTTCACCGGCTGAAACCTACGCTGCAAGGCTGCATCTTTTTCAAAATACTTTCTATACTCTTTAAGCGTTGTCGCACCTATAGTATGGAGCTCACCGCGTGCAAGTGCCGGTTTGAGAATATTGGCAGCATCCATGCTCCCTTCACTCGCACCTGCACCTACTATCGTATGTATCTCATCGATAAACAAGATTACATTGGCGGCTTTTTTTACTTCATCAACGACAGCTTTAAGTCTATCTTCAAACTCACCTCTATATTTAGCGCCCGCGATGAGCCTACTCATATCTAAGCTCACTACACGCATTTTTTGCAGGCTCAAAGGAACCTCTTTGGCAACGATTCTCTGTGCTAAACCCTCCACTATAGCCGTCTTTCCTGTTCCGGGCTCACCAATAAGTATCGGGTTGTTTTTTGTTTTCCTGATAAGTATCTGCATCACACGCTGCACCTCTTCATCACGCCCTATCACGGGATCAAGTTCGCCTTCGAGTGCTTTCTTGTTGAGATCTATTCCATACTGCTCAAGCGCTTCAAGCGTCTCATCAGCACTTTGTGAATCGATAGTTGCGCCTCCCCTGATTGATTCAAGTGTTTTTTTCAATTCGCTAAGATCAAGATATTTCCCTAAAGTCTCTTTTATAAAAGATTCAGAAATATTTGCAATCAAAAAAGTATCTACTGCTAAAAATTTGTCGCCATTTGCACTCATCAACCCTTCAGCCTTCTCTAAAGCTCTCAGAAGTTGAGTTGATATCTTGATGTTCTCTTTTGTGACGCTTGAACTGCTCGGCAACTTTGATACCGCACTTTTAAGATCAAGATCAAGTGCAAAAAAAAGCATTTTATAAAGGCTTTTAGAATAAAATATCTACAAACTACAACTTAACGAAAAGGCAATCAAACAAATGATTTTAAATTATAAGAAATTTGCTTTTATAGCAATCGCATTTTTGTTTCTTGGGTGTTCTAATGCCATAGGTGATGAGCCAAAAATACAAAAATTACCGAATGTTGACTCGGAACAAAAATTAGAAGCGTATCTAAAATTTACAAAGATACTGGGCATCATAGAAACCTACTATGTTGATGATGTTAACACAACGACACTTGTCGATAAAGCACTTGAGGGACTTTTGACAAATCTTGACGCGCACTCATCCTATATGGACAAAAAAAGTTTTGAAGATCTCAATGTACAGACAAAAGGCGAATTTGGAGGACTTGGAATCTCTGTAGGTATGCGCGATAATATTCTCACAGTCATTGCCCCACTCCTTGATACCCCCGCAGATAAAGCGGGTGTAAAAGCGGGTGATATCATCCTAAAACTTAATGATCAAGCGACTTTAGGCATGACAATCGATGAGGCTGTCAACATCATGCGAGGCAAGCCGAGAACATCCATAACACTTACAATTGTTCGAAAAGGCGAATCAAAACCAATCGATATCAAGATCACTCGAGATATCATCAAGATACAATCGGTCTTTACAAAACATATCGATGGGGACATCCTCTATATAGGGGTGAGCTCTTTTGATAAAAAAGTCGTTGATGGTGTCAAAAAAGCACTCAAAGACAATCCAAAGACAAAAGGAATCATACTTGACCTTAGAAACAATCCGGGAGGTCTCCTAGATCAAGCAGTGGGCCTTGTTGATCTTTTTGTAAATAGCGGCACAATTGTGAGCCAAAAAGGGAAATCTTCCGAGGAGAATATCGTCTACGAGGCGACTTCAAAAGGAAGCAATACAACTACTCCTATAGTCACTTTGGTAAACGGTGGCAGTGCAAGTGCAAGTGAGATAGTCAGTGGTGCTTTACAAGATTTTGGCAGATCTATCATCGTCGGAGAAAAAACATTCGGCAAAGGAAGTGTACAAATCATCTTGCCTATCGACAATACAGAAGAAGCATTGCGATTAACAGTTGCTAGATATTACCTCCCGAGTGGCAGAACTATTCAAGCTGAAGGTGTATCGCCGGATATCGTTGTGCAACCCGGTGAAATCACAAAAAGCGATGACAATAGCGCGCTTATCAAAGAGAAAGATTTGGCAAATCATCTCGAAAATATCGTGGCTGATAAAAAAGACGGTAAAGATAAAAAAGCAAGTGACACAATAACTGAAGACGAGATATTTAAAGATGCGCAACTTAAAAGCGGTATAGATATACTCAAAGCTATGATGATATCAAACAAAAGGGAGCAAGACTGAATAACAAGATATCCACAAAACTCTTTGAATATCTCAATAAAAAAGGAATCCCTACACACTTTGTTAAGATGCTAGATGATAACCATATGCTCCATAAAAAAGCAAATGTTATCCCTATCGAGGTAATCGTAAGAAATATTGCAACAGGGAGCCTCACAAAAAACCTTGGCATAAAAGATGGCACAGTATTGCCTTTTACACTTGTAGAGTTCGATTATAAAAATGATGCACTCGGTGATCCAAAGCTCAATGATCAGCACTGTTTGATCTTAAATC
This sequence comes from Sulfurovaceae bacterium, assembly GCA_037383745.1. Classification (GTDB taxonomy): domain Bacteria; phylum Campylobacterota; class Campylobacteria; order Campylobacterales; family Sulfurovaceae; genus BN30871. The sequence goes on along the minus strand of JARROQ010000022.1, from coordinate 12,677 downwards.
TTGTCAAAAATGAGAGCGAACTTGAATATATCCGATATATGGCAAGAAAAATCAATGATATTTTGAAAGATTATTATGCTAACCTTGGACTCACTTTGGTCGATTTTAAACTTGAGTTTGGAAAAGATAGCAATGACAATATCATCCTCATAGATGAGCTAAGTCCGGACAACTTTAGGCTGTGGGACTCCAAAAGTGGGGAGAAGATGGATAAGGATAGATTCAGACAAGGTTTAGGCGGATTGAAAGTAGCCTATGAAGAAGTACTCAATAGAATATTGTCGAGCAAAAAATAATATACGGAGAAAATATGAAAGCGATTGTAAATGTCTATCTTAAAAATGGCGTCTTAGATCCCCAAGGAAAAGCCGTACACCACGCACTTGGATCACTCGGATTTTTAGGGGTAAAAGATGTAAGGATAGGAAAGCAGATAGTGCTTGAGCTTGAAGCAACAGATGAGCAAAAAGCAAGAGAGGAGGCACAAGAGATGAGCGAAACACTCCTTGCCAATACCGTCATAGAAGACTTTAATATAGAGATAGTGCAATGAGTATTGCAATTTTAAGATTCCCGGGAACAAATTGTGAATTTGATACCGAGTATGCATTTAAAAAACTTGGCTTCAAAACAACTATAGTGTGGCACAATGAACCTTCACTACCAAAAGATACGGAGCTTGTTGTGATTGCCGGCGGATTCTCATACGGTGACTATCTTCGTTCCGGCTCTATCGCAAAGTTTTCTCCCATCATGAAAGATGTTATAGCCTATGCAAAAAATGGCGGGGAAGTACTTGGAATATGCAACGGTTTTCAAATTCTTTGTGAAGCGGGACTACTCCCGGGTGCGCTAAAAAGAAATACTAATTTGCACTTTATATCAAAATATCAGCACCTCAAAGTGATTAGCAATAATAACTCTTTTTTGGAAAAATGCGAAAAGGGCGAAATACTCGATATCCCTATCGCCCATGCCGATGGAAACTACTATATCGATGATGATGGCCTTGAGAAACTCAAGAAAAACGATCAAATCTTATTGCAATATGTAGATCATGCCGGTAAAGCAGTAGCCATCAACGGCTCGGTAGAATCAATCGCCGGTATCTGCAATGAAAGTAAAAATGTGTTTGGACTTATGCCGCATCCTGAACGAGCGATAGAGGCTATCCTCGGTTCAAGCGATGGTGTAAAAATGTTAAAAAGTTTTGGAGCGTAATTTGAAAAAAGAAATACGATATTTATTGAGTTTTTTTGTCTTTTTGTTTGCAACAACAAATCTCTTCTCTAGTGATGATTTCAGCTATAGCTACATCCCTAAAAAAGTGTATCAAAATCAGGTTTTCCCTCTCACTATTGCGAGTGAAAAGTATAAAGATTCGCAAGAGTTAACGATCACTTTTGACTCAGCAGATGCTCTCTACAAAGAACCGTTGATTGTGAGCAATAAAAACGGGCTCTTTTACACCTTTTACTTTAAGGCAAATACATCTTCTGATATCATCACGCCCTCTTTTACTATAGAGACAAAAAGCGGGAAAAATTTTCGGCTCAATTCTCTCAAAATTCCGATAGAAAAAATAGAGCCGCAAGATAATTTTAGTGGCGTATACGCCTCAAAATTTAAACTTAAAAATTATCAAGTATCTGAATATAACGAGAATGATCTCTTAATAAGTCTCTCTCTTGAGGCTTTTGAGGCAAATCTAGATGATTTTCATTTAGAGGGAATCAAAGAACAGAACATTGAAGATATCCATAGGGATTTTGCAAATATTGACGGTGAATACTTTGCCATAGTACCAAAAAGCAAAAAAGAGCTCTCTTTTAGCTACTACAATACTTTGCAAGAAAAATTTGTCTCAACGAAAATCTCACTCGATCTAAAGATAGATCCAACAGCGGAACAGCTTGATATCAACCCAAAAGATAGCAGTTTTGATATACTTAAAAAGTATCTTTTTATCTTTTTAGTTATCCTCTTTATCATACTCTACATTATCAGAAGAGATAAATTTTACCTCTTCTTTATCATAGTGAGTGCCATCATCCTTATAACTTTTTATATGCCAAAAGAGAGCGTATGCATCAAAAAAGGCTCGGATATCTATATACTTCCGACAAGTACAAGCACTATTAGTGCAAAAACGGAAGAGAAGATAAAAAAGATGGCTCTAGATACGAGAGGTGATTTCATAAAGATAGAATACAAAGAGGGGCTGATAGGATGGGCTAGGAGCGAAGATGTTTGCGAAGATTAGATTCTTCTACTGTGCCTTCATCATCTTTGTAGTCGTGGCCTTTATCATGATACCGCTCATTTCTATCTTCAGGATGCATAAAGGTGCCATAATGCACCATGCAAATAAACTGATACTCTTTTTAACATATGGGAAAACAGAAATGATTGGCGAGATGGATATGAATGCCGATATGTTTATCATGAATCATCAAGGCATTATGGATATCGTCTGTATGGAAGCGATGCAAAAAAATCATCTCGCATGGATAGCCAAAAAAGAGCTCTTCGAGATCCCTTATATAGGAAAACTTCTAAAAAAAGGTGATATGATCTCAATCGATAGGGATGATAAACGAGGTGCAATTGCTCTTCTAAAAGAAGTAAAAAACATGATTGAAAACAAAAAGAGAAAAATAGCAATCTTTCCGGAAGGTACAAGAGCTAGAAACCAAAAACTTCTCTCATTTAAAGCGGGTGCGAAAATGATCTCCGAGAAATTACAACTCAAAGTACAGCCTATCGTTATCATAGGAAGTAAACACTTTTTAAATGAGAGCAAACATACCGCTAGGGGTGGAGTGATATCCTATCATTTTTTACCAACTATTGATACAAAAGATTGTGCGCAAAGTTGGTATGAAGATATGCAAAAAGAGATGCAAGGAGTTATAGACAATGAATTTGCCAACAATAATCGCAGTCGCTAGCGGTGGTGCCTTAGGCGCACTTGGGAGAGTATTTCTCTTTTCTCTCAGTGCAAAATATTGCAATGATTATCTCCCGTGGGGGACGGTGCTTGTTAATCTTATAGGAAGTTTCATAATCGGTATCGCTTTTGCATACTTTCACAACAACCCACACATTCATACAATCATAAAAACTTTTATTATCTCTGGATTTTTAGGTGCTTTAACAACCTACTCTACCTTTGCAATTGAGAGCATTTTTTTGCTCGAGGGCGGTAAGATAGTTGAGGCTTTCTTGAGTATATTGGTCAATCTTATCGGCACTATAGCACTTGCAGCTATTGGTTATTTGGGCTACATGCACATCATGAAACAGATATGAATACTATATCCGCCACTATCGCATCACAGATAGCCAATCTTAATAAAAGTCTCAAAGATGAAGATGCACTTATGGAGATACTTAAAAAAAGATTGACAAAAAAGGAGCTTAAGCTCCTCAAATTGCAAAGACTAAGCACAGATGAGGCTATCATCTGCAAGGAACTCAAACTCACACTAATGAGACTTCAAGAGATGAAGATAGCGCTCAGAAAAAAACTCAACAGCGAAAAGCTTAAGCAGGAGATTACGCTCCCCTAAGAGCCTTTAGCTGCATCGATGAAGCATGATGCTGCATCTTTGCAAACCCATATGTTTTATAGACATATATCTTATAAAAATTAAGTCCGAGAAAGAGCGTAATGAGCGCTGAAGCAAAGAAAAATGCTACTATTTTTTTAAGTTTTGACGCCTCAAAAAACTTCATCCTCTTTACCATAATCACATATGCCCAAATCGCTGCAATATAAGGGAAAAATCCAAAAATTCTTAACCATGCGTCACCTCTTTGGGCAAGATTAGATACCGGCTCAAACGGAAGATGGAGCCCATAGATGAATCCATTTACTATAGCGGAATAGTTATGTGTAAAAAGTGCCTCGAGTAGATGCGATAAGCCTCCTATGATAAAGATAGGAGCAAACGCATAACCAAGTGTATAGAATGTTTTTTCATACTTTTCATCGAGTATCTTTGAGGCGATAAACATACTAATCATAACCACACCAACCGTTAGAATCATGGCATAGATAAATGCAAACACACCCACAACATCAACGGATGGCAAATCAATAATGTTTTGAGAGAACCATACGGCACTCTTTGACCAGATGAAATCTTTAACAATTGCTGTTCGCCCAAGTGCGTGATGAAAAGTCATAGTGATCGATATAGCTGCTGTTATGAGGATAAATGCCCAAACTTCTGCTTTTTCAAATTTAAAATTTTTAAAGAGAGCAGATGAAGGCTTTGTAAAACTAAACTTAACACCCTCACAAGCATCAGCACAATCCATACATAAAGTACAGTCCCCCATCGAATTCTTTGTATCAAAAGTAAATGGTTTAAGATTTGCCTCACAAGCATTGGCACAATCGAATGTTTTACACTCGCCACAAGCACTCTTGTAGGTACTGAGCCATGTAGGGCTTAGCTTAGAGAATCCTCTCGAGAGTGTTCCGATAGGACAGATATATTTACAATACGCCATCTCTTTATATAAAAAGAAGAAAATAACTGCAATGATTGTTAAAAATAGGAAAAATGTTGCCACGGCAATGGGTGTCTTATAGAGTGAAGGCGCTGCATAATAGACTGCCCACCATCCCAGTATGATGATAGCAAGTCCGATATATCTGTTTTGAAGCCATGCCGGAACATCTCTCTTTACTCCCATCTTCGTAAGATATTTTCCTAAAAAGTTATGGGGACATATTCCACAAAAAGCTCTTCCGATAAGTGGCAAGGAGAGTATCATAAAAAACGGCCAAAAAAGCCCCAAAAAGAGCTCTTCGGTAAAACTATTCTCCGGACTATTATCCACAAATCCAAGAAAAATTGCATAAGCAAATAGTAAAAAGACTAGAAACCTAACCCCGCTAACAAAAAGAGAATTTTTGAAAATAAATCCCAAGACGGGCATGCCAAATATATCATTAGCATCCCTTTTTTGCTCTTTGATCATTATATACTCCTAAAAATTATATGCGTAAGTAAACATAAAGTTTCTCGGCACCGCCGCTTTATATGACTCATTTCCATACACATCTTTACTCGCCTCCATAGCGTAATATTTATCAAATAGATTATTGACATTAAGCTGGAAACTATGCGCACCATACTCATACCCGATCATCACATCTGTTACAAAATCATACCCTTTGTATTTTTGCGTATTGGCATTATCCATATAATAATCTCCATAACTCTTCGCTGTTACACGTGCCTTAAATCCATTATCGGCATGATAGGCTGCATATAACGAATATTGATTTTTGGGGATATAGGGCAGATAGTTACCATCTCTTGAAATCAAGCTTCCCATCACTTTTTCATTGAATGTTACAAATTTAAAATCACTATAGGCATAGGCGCCACCGAGCTCTATATTATCAGTTACACTGTAAGCGATATTAAACTCTAAGCCTCTTTTTTTCGTCTTGCCGGCATTATCGTAGATGGAGTTGCCGCCGGCATCTCTGATTTGAATAATCTCATCTTGGACATCATTTTGGAAAATCGCGAGATCATACGAGACGCGCTCGCTTCTCCCTTTGAGACCCACTTCGTAGTTGATGCTTGTCATTTTATCTAACCCTTCGTTATCTCCAAGTTCGCTCGTTGTCGGTGCTTGATTGGCTGTCGCGATAGAGATATAACCGTTGAGTGTATCGCTCAGTGCATAGGTCATCCCTGCTTTTGCAGAAAAAAGCGTAAATGATTTACTAATATCATAGAGGCCGGCTCCTGTAACATAATTTTTAGCTGAATAGTCATAGGTAGTTATCTCATTGCCACTAATATCAAAACTGAGTCTATCTATCCTAGTGCTAAGATCAATCCCCAACTTCTCTGTCGGTTTAAAACTCTCATAGAGATAGAAACCGTAAAGCATCGTGGAACTATCCTCTGTACTTGCCAAATCACCCTCAGCATTTGAAGTTGTTTTACCGATAGAGGTTACCGGCACCATACTATGTGAGATAGGATCCCAAACATATGTTGTAGTATAATCTATATCTCTATAAGTATACTTCTTTGCATCATTCGTTCTATCCATTTTCCATGTAAGCCCACCAACAAGCATAGCATCATTACCAAAAAGGGAGTGCTTATAGTTAAACTCTTGATCGGTACCTAAAACCATATTGTCATCGCTATCATTGATGAGACCCGTAACTGGGTGAAAATGTTCCCATTTGTTGAAATAGACTCTTGGCTTATAGGTAAGATCACCAAAGCTCTTCTCGTATTTTACATTTGCAGAGAGTATTTTTGAATCTCTAGCACTATTTTGCCACTGGTACGATGTATCGTGCTGCTCACCGGTTTGCTTAAACTCTTCAAACTCATCTGCAGTCATGCTCGCAGGAAGGTTAAGGTTTGACTCGGTATAAGAGATTTCGCTCTCAAGAGTTGATGTATCTTCAAAAATATGTCCATATTTTATGCTGAGTTGTGTCGTGTCAAACTCGTTATTATCTCTCCAATTATTATCAACTTCTCTTTTACTAAAAGTTAGTGAGGCAAAATCACTCTCGCTCAATGCACCTCTGATTTTAAAATTGAGATTTTTTTGTCCGTCATTTCCTGCGCCGATCTTAATCCTATTGGTGCTATCATCAAAAACTGATTTTGTAATAAGCTGGATAACCCCGCCTGTGGCATTGGAAGCATTGATGGAGCCTGGACCTTTTTGCACTTCGATGCTTGAGATATCTTGCATATCGATAAAGTCAAATCTCGTAAAAGAGTCGGGATCCGTCATAGGCACACCGTCTTTCATGACCATAATCTCTCTTACGCCGTATCTTGCTTTAAGTCCTGCACCCCTAATGATAAGCTTAGGGCTTGGTGAATTTGTAGATGAAGCAGCTATGACGCCGGGAATAGTATCGATAGCCTCTTGAACATTAAGAATATTTTTATCCTCAATGGTCTCCTCATTTACAACAGCGATACTCTCGCTTACCTCTTTTGTCGCTTTTTTTACTTTTGTTGCCGTAACTGACACTTCCCCTAGATCAATATTGTCGGCTATAAGTGTGCTACAGGAGAACCCTGCAGCTAAAAAACACAACAAAACCCTATTTGTTGATATCTTCATATACTCCCTTTGTGTTAATTTAAAGTTAAGATGATAGTGGTAAAGTGTTAAATTAGTGTTAAATTAACATAAATAAAACGCCAAATTTTTAAATATCTAATTAGTTTAAAATATTATTTTTTATTAAGGGTAAAAATGGGCTCACACTAATAGACTCAGATAAACTCCTCTTTATCTATTACTGCTCCTAAACTCCATTTTGGTATAATCATTCAATTTAAAGACTAAGAGATATATATGGATAAAAATAAGATTTATATACCAAAACCAAGCTCGCATGATCCTGATACACTTGGGCATTTTGGAATCTATGGGGGAAGATATGCTCCCGAGACCCTTATGCCTGCTCTTGGGGCGCTGCAAGAGGATTATGAAAGTGTAAGGTTTGATGCTGAGTTTTGGGGCGAGGTTGATTACTATTTTAAAAACTACATAGGCAGACCAAGCATTCTCTATAGTGCTGAGAATATCTCACGAGAAATTGGTGCCAAGGTCTATCTGAAACGAGAAGACCTCAATCATACGGGTGCACATAAGATAAACCACACTATAGCACAAGCACTGCTTGCTAAGAAACTTGGCAAAAAGAAGATTATCGCCGAAACAGGGGCCGGACAACATGGAGTTGCAACAGCAACCGTCGCTGCACTCTTTGGCTTGGAGTGTGAGGTGTTTATGGGCGAAAAAGATGTTAAGCGACAAGAGCTCAATGTTTTTCGTATGGAGCTTTTGGGGGCTAAAGTCAATCCTGTAAGCTCAGGCTCAAAGACACTCAAAGATGCTATGAATGCCGCTATCAGACACTGGGTAACACATGCAAGAGATACTTTTTATATCATAGGCACGGTTGCCGGTCCACACCCCTACCCGATGATGATACGCGATATCCAATCAGTGATAGGATGGGAAGCAAGACAACAAATACTTAAGCTTGAGGGCAAACTTCCCGATAAAGTAATAGCTTGCATCGGTGGCGGCTCAAATGCGATAGGAATGTTTAACCATTTTCTAGAAGATAAAGAGACTGAGTGTATCGGCATAGAAGCAGGTGGGCTTGGAGTTGATACTGATAAACACGGTGCATCCATCGCAAAAGGCTCACCCGGGGTACTGCATGCCCAGATGAGCTATCTACTTCAAGATGATGATGGGCAGATACTCGAAGCACACTCGGTTTCAGCCGGGCTTGACTATCCGGGTATCGGACCTGAACACTCCTATCTTCATGATGTAGGAGCTGTGAAGTATGATAATATAACAGATAAAGAAGCACTTGATGCTTTCGTATGGCTCTCTAGAGCTGAGGGGATTATCCCTGCTTTTGAGAGCGCACATGCGATTGCGTATCTTAAAAAACTACCCAAAGAGGAGATCAAAGATGATCTTATCATCGTCAATCTCTCCGGTAGAGGCGACAAAGATATGATGCAAGCTAAAGAGTTATTAAAAAAGGAATTATTATGGAAATAAAAATCAACGAAAGAAAAATCAAAAACTCTCTTGAGATCATTTTTGTTATCAATAAAAACTTGCAACACACTTTCAATAGAGATAAGGCTTTACTCAAAAAAGTTGGTTTCAAAGGCGAACAAGATGAGATATTTTTTGATCCCCGCAATGACAGACTCTATGTGGGAGCATCATCGCTAAATCATAGTGATCTTAGGAGTGCCGCGGCAGTTGCAGCTAGGGATGCGCTCAAAAAAGAGCATTATAGTTCATTGAACTTAGCAACCTATACTCGCAAAAAAGCAGATATGGCTCCGATGCAGGGAGTCCTCGAGGGATTGCTACTCGGAAGTTATAATTTTATAGTCTATAAATCAAAACATAAAAAAAGTTCCATTAAAAAAATCTATGTATCTCAAAAAGACTATAGCAAAAATGCCGTAGCAAAAAAAGAGCTTCAAAAGGTGATAGAAGAAGCATCTATCCTCTCAGAAGCTGTCAATAAAACGAGAGATATCGTCAATACACCGCCCGATGATTGCTACCCTAAGATTTTAGCGGATATCGCAAAAGATGTGGCTCTTAGATGTGGATTGGAGTGTAAGATTTTAGAGCACAATGAGATCAAAAAAGAGAAGATGGGCGCCCTCCTCGCAGTTGCTAGAGCAAGCAGACATGACCCTAGAGTCATTCATCTAGCACACAAACCTAAAAATGCAAAGAAAAAAGTCATCTTGGTCGGCAAAGGGCTTACCTACGATAGCGGTGGGCTTAGCTTAAAGCCATCAGGTTTTATGACCACTATGAAGTCAGATAAGGCAGGTGGCAGCGCTATCATAGGGATTATGCAAGCCTTATCAAAACTCAATTTACCGCTAGAAGTGCATGGATTTGTGGGCGCAGTTGAAAATATGATAGGGGGTGATGCTTACAAACCTGATGATGTACTCACATCCAAAAGCGGGAAAACGATAGAGGTTAAAAATACCGATGCTGAGGGAAGATTGGTACTTGCCGATGTGCTCACCTACGCACAGCAGGAAGTAAAAGCTGATTATATCTTTGATCTTGCAACACTCACAGGCGCTTGCGTAGTTGCCTTAGGAGAATACACATCAGGCATCATAGGTTTTGGGAAAAAACCGAAAAAACTTTTAGAAAAAGCCTCTTTAGATTCCGGCGAATTGAGTGCTGAGCTTCCTTCCAATAGGCATCTTGCAAAACTTCTTAAAAGCGAAATAGCTGATATATGCAATATATCAAGCTCACGATACGGCGGTGCTATCACGGCCGGGCTCTTCTTATCTAACTTTATAGAAGAGAAAAACAGAAACAAATGGTGCCATATAGATATAGCAGGCCCGGCATTTGTAGAGCATGCTTGGGCTGAAAATCCTCATGGGGCAAGCGGTGCCGGAGTAAGGCTCATGGTAAGTCTGCTTAAAAACCTCACTCGATAGAGCAAGTAATCGCTTTTTGAGCAAGCATATCGGCAATCGCCATTCTGCCATTTATGATATGCTTGACCCCCAACTGTTTGATAATCTCCTCCTCTTGTCTATTATTAACTTTCACGATTGTGTTAATGTCTGAACCAAAAGAGGCTATATTTTCACAAATAAGCCATCTTTGACGCTCGTTATCGATAGCAACAATCACGGCAAGCGACTCCTTGACATTGAAATACTCCAAGACGCTCTTTTGAGATGCATTGGCTAAAAAGACAGCACTCTCCCCCTCATTGATCGCATTTTGAACAAGCCCGGCATCATGTTCAAGTATGACATAAAGGATATTTTTCTCTTTTAAACTTTTTGCTACCATCTGACCTACCGGTCCATAACCGCAGATAATCACATGATGCTTGAAACGCTCACCGATAAAACTATACTCTTCTGTTGGGTTCTGCGGCAGCGATGTAGCATAGTCGGCTATCCTTTTGATATTTTTTAGTATAAAAGGAGTTATAATCATAGAGAGCACGACCGTAATAACCAGGACTTGGCTCACCCAATCCTCTATGAGCCCCTTATTAAATGCGAGCGAGAGCACGACAAGTGCAAATTCACCCACCTGAAAAAGTGCTAGTGTTGCTTTGATTGCCGTTCTTCGCTGGATAAAAAATCGTATAGAGAGATATATGATCAATGACTTAATCAAAATAATCCCGACTAAAAGTCCTAAAATGATATGTCCATAAGTAAGAAAAGAATGCCAATCTATCTGCATTCCAATCGTAACGAAAAAAACGCCCAATAAGATATCTCTAAAAGGTGCCAAGTCAGCCTCGACTCGGTATCGATACCTTGTCTCGGCTAAAACCATACCTGCTAGAAATGCGCCAAGCGAATAAGTAAAACCGATCCACTCAACAAAAAAAGAAAATCCGATGACTATCAAAAAGACTGCGATTAAAAATATCTCTTCGGAATTTGTGGAGAGTATCAACTCAAAAAATCTCTCTATCATATATCTAGCAACGATAAAAAAGACAACAAAAACGACAACACCTCCGATAAGAAGCTGCACAAAAAGATCACTGAGCGAAACATCACTTGATGTGATGATAGATATGAGCAATAAGATTGGAATAACTGCTAAATCTTGGAAAAGGAGTATCCCAAGGGTTATCCTCCCATAGCCTGAGTGTATCTCTTTATTTTCATTGAGAATTTTAAGTACAATAGCCGTCGAGGAGAGTGCAAGTGCAAAACCGATAGCGATAGCAGTTTTAGCATTCAGCTCAAAAGCATAACGAGCGATAGCACTAAAGACAAATCCCGCACCCAAAACTTCAAGTGCCCCAAATAAAAAAACCTCTTTTTTCATGTTTTTAAGATGGCTAAAGGAGAACTCTAAGCCGATTGTAAACATCAAAAAGACTATCCCAAACTCGGCAACATGCTTGAGTGATTGTGTTGATGTTTCACTCAAATGAAAAAGTGAGGTTATGACAATGCCGGAGATGATGTAGCCTATGATAGTTGGTATCTCTATCTTTTTTAAAAAAATATTAAGCAGAGTCGCTATCGCTATCGTTGTTATGATCATAAATAGGACATTGTCCATGTGTGATTCCTTAGCATGAGACATAATGAAGCTTTCATGCGATTTTAGCTAAAATTCAACAACAAAACAAGCAAAAAAGGATATCTCTATGGGACTTGGAATCGGTCTAGTCGGTCTGCCTAATGTTGGAAAATCTACAACATTCAATGCACTTACAAAAGCACAAAATGCACAAAGTGCTAATTATCCTTTTTGCACCATAGAGCCAAACAAAGCTGTCGTCGCCGTTCCTGATGCTCGGTTAGACGAGTTAGCAAAGATTGTTAATCCTGAAAGAATCCAATACTCAACCATTGATTTTGTCGATATAGCAGGACTTGTAAAGGGCGCAAGTAAAGGCGAAGGGCTTGGCAATAAATTCCTCTCAAATATCAAAGAGACAGAGGTTATCTTGCATATCGTACGATGTTTCGTAGATGAAAATATCACCCATACCGAAGGCTCCATAGACCCGCTTAGAGATGTAGAGATCATAGAGCAAGAGTTGCTACTCAGTGATATCGATACACTTCAAAAGAGAATTGATGCACTCCAAAGAAAAGCAAAGGGAAACGACAAAGATGCAAAAGCGGAGCTTGAAATCGCAAATGAACTTATGGAGCATATTGACAAAGGCAATCCTGTCTCAAGTTTTGATAAAAGAGAGGATGAAGCATTTTATAGACTCAATAAAGATTTAAGATTTTTGACAAACAAAGAGATCATCTACGGTGCCAATGTTGATGAAGCAGGACTCAGTGAAGATAATGATTTCATAACAGCACTCAACAACTACGCGCAAGGGCTCAACAGAGAGGTGATAAAACTCTGCTCTAAAATAGAAGAGGATATGGTGGACTTTGAAGAGGAAGAAAAAACAGAGATGCTCGCCTCTTTGGGTGTTGCAGAATCGGGGCTTGATCAGATTATCAAAAAAGGGTTTAGCAAACTCGGTCTCATGAGCTATTTTACGGCAGGGGTGAAAGAGGTAAGAGCCTGGACTATCAAACAAAATACAACAGCACCGAAAGCGGCTGCCGTGA
>JARROQ010000021.1:0-13541 GCA_037383745.1 Sulfurovaceae bacterium | reverse complement strand
TGATTGTAGCATAATAAAGTTCAAATATTGAAAAATTCAAGGACTCTTACCTCTTCTTTTGGTACAATATTCATTACTACATCAACGAAGCATCTTAACTTTTGATAAGATATTTTATTGGCGCGGTAATATTATTGAAAGAGTGAAATCATGGAGAGTATGTACAATCTCAATATCGAAAGAGCTGTTCTCTCAGCTGTTATATTTGATCCTGAGACCTACGAAGAGGTCGCAAGTATGCTGCATGCAAAAGATTTTTACCTCCCTTTTCACGCCTATCTTTTCAATGCTATGCATGAGCTGAGCAAAGAAGAGAAGCCTATCGTCGAAGAGTTTTTAGAAAATAAACTTCGTTCAATGGGTAAGTTTGATGAATCAGCTATGATGGATATCCTCTCTGCCAATCCTATCACCAACACAAGAGCATATGTACTCGATATCAAAGCGAAATCTGCCAAAAGGTCTTTAGTTAAACTCGCTACTGAGATAAAAAAGATAACGATAGAAGATGATCTTCCAAACGAAGAGATCATGGATCTTGTCGAGAAAAAGCTTTATGAGATAACGCAAGAGGCTATCAGTGATGACTTTAGAACATCGGTTGAAGTAACAGAAGCCATGATGGTGGAGATCGAGAGGCTCAAGGCGCTTGGCAATACTAGACTTATAGGTACCGATACGGGATTCTTTAATCTCAATGAAAAGACGAGCGGTTTTGGGAAGGGTGATCTAGTCATCATCGCTGCGCGTCCTTCTATGGGGAAAACGGCACTTGTACTCAATATGGCACAAAAAGCGATTGAGAGAGGCGAGGGAGTAGCCTTTTTCTCTTTGGAGATGCCTGCAGAACAGTTGATGATGCGACTTTTATCAGTCAAAACAGGTATTGCATTGCAGTCTTTGAGGGTTGGCGATCTCAACGAAGATGAGTGGAAAAATCTTGCTCAAGCGACCGATGATGTCTCAAAAAGTAAACTATTTATCGATGATGGTGGTTATGCAACCATCCACCATGTTAGAAGTAAACTTCGCAAGATAAAAGCGCAGCATCCTGAGATAACCATGGCTGTAATCGACTATCTTCAGCTTATGAGTGGAGAGAGTAATAATAGATCAGAAGGAAGACAGCAGGAGATTTCAGATATCTCAAGAGGACTCAAACAGCTTGCTCGTGAACTTGAGATTCCTATCATCGCTCTTTCTCAGCTCAACCGTTCACTTGAGAGTAGAGACAATAAAAGACCAATGTTGAGTGACCTAAGAGAGTCAGGAGCCATAGAGCAAGATGCTGATATCATCCTTTTTGTTTATAGACACGATGTCTATCTGGAGCGATTGGAAAAAGAGAAAGAGATGAGAGCCAAAAGTGAGGGCAAACCTTACAAGAGTGAATATACAAAAAAAGCAGAAGAGGATACGGAGCTTATCATTGGCAAGCAAAGAAATGGGCCGACAGGAACTGTGGAGCTTAAATTCCAAAAACATTTGACACGCTTTGTTGATAAGCCAAAATATGAAGTCGTAGAAGAGAGTTATGTCAAAGAGACGGAGTTTATACCGCCTGTATAGATGCAAACTCCTCCACTCTTTTTATCAAAACGATCTTTTTTCTATACTATCTTAGCGCTATTTATACTTTTTTGTATCAAAATCACATATATCTATACCGATTACAAAGATTTTATCACCAAGCCTTTTTATTTTACTGATGCAAAGGTCATTTCTAGCAAGCCAAAGGCAAAAGAGGGCAAGCAATATAGTGTGATAAAAGCTAAAAGTTCTGAAGGTTTAAGCTTTTTTACCGTCCATTTTGATGATAAAATGATAGTGCCAAATTCAGATATAAGGGTGCAGCTGTTTCCGGATGAGAGCATAGGATTTTTTGATTATCTCGGTACATTTTTTATTAATAGCAAGATAAAGAGTATCATAAGCCCGGATACATCGAAAGGCTATCTAAGTAAAAAAGTTAGAGCCGTGCATCAAGATCCAAGGGTTGCAAGTTTTTACAATGGGATATTTTTTGCCACCCCTTTGTCTCAAGAGACAAGAGATGTCGTTACAAAACTCGGTGTTGCGCATCTTGTTGCATTGAGCGGGTTTCATCTTGGCATCCTATGGAGTGTGATTTTTGCTTTGAGCCTTTTGCTCTATAGGCCTCTACAAGCAAGATTCTTTCCCTATAGAAATGCTCTTCTAGATGTGGGATCTGTTGCTGTGCTAACACTTGCATTTTATCTTTGGTATGTCGATTTTCCACCCTCATTAACACGAGCGTTTACTATGGTTTTTTTAGGTTGGATCTTTTTGCTTGTTGGGTTAGAGATTCTAAGTTTTGAGTTTTTGGCGTTCATTGTCGCTCTTTTACTTGTGCTCGTTCCCTCTTTTTTAGTTTCACTCTCATTTTGGTTCTCGGTTGCGGGCGTCTTTTATATATTTTTAGTTTTAAAATGGTTTGAGAAGAGCTCTAAAATCATGATTGCAATACTCTATATCCCTTTTGGGATATTTCTTTTGATGCTACCCATTACACACATATTTTTTGGTGTTACAAATATCTACCAGTTAGGTTCGCCTCTGCTCTCTTTGCTTTTTATCCCATTTTATCCACTTTCGATACTTTTACATCTTATTGGATTTGGGGCACTTTTTGACCCTCTTTTGGTTACCCTTTTTGATCTTCCCAATAGAGTTGTAACAAAAGAGGTTTTTGTATCTCCCTGTCTTGCTTTAGGGTATATTGTGCTCTCCATTCTAGCGATACGATACCGCTACCTCTTTTTCGCACTTTTAGTGTACGCACTACTTTTGAGTCTCTATATCTTTACCTAAATCTAAAAGATGACAAAATCTCGCACCGTGTAAAAAAATTGCCCAAGAGAGATATATCCACAAAAAGAAAAAGAGGATTGTGGCTATGGATCCGTAGAGTGTTGTATAGGTTTGATTTTGTAATATATAAAAGAGAAAAAGACTCTTTGAGACATACCAAAGAAGTGCCGTTATAAACGAGCTAATAAGTGCGGCAATAGGAGAGATAGGTCTATTTGGAGAGAGCCAAAAGGCTATGGCAAATGTAAGCCATGTCAACAAAAAACTGATGATATACTCTAGGAGTGGACTAAAATCACCTACAAGCGATATCCAAAAGGAGAGATAAACGATAAGAGGGAGTAGCAGAAATAAAAGTGCATATATCCCCAATGTTTTTAAAAAGCTTCTTTTAGGCGTCTCGTAGATATCGTTGATGATATGATCATAGTTTTTAATAAAAAGAGTCACTGCGATAATCACATAGATAAAACCAACAAGGCCAAGACTTTGAGTATTTTGTAAAAACGAGGAGAGGCTATCGATGATAATCTTTGAGTTTGTGGGCACAAGCGCGTCAAATAAAATCTTTTGCAGTGCGTCATAGAGCTCGTCAAATATAGGTAATGCCGTAAAGATAGCAAGTGCAATTGCTAGGAGAGGAATAATTGAAAAGATGGTATTCCAGCTGAGGCTTGATGCATAAAAGCTTACCTTATCATCAAAAAGTTCATTGATAAATTTTCTTAGAAAAACAATATAGTCTCTTGAGATTTGTGATAAGGTGGGGTTCTCTTTCAAATGTTAGAGCCCCATTTTCCCCGGATTGAGGATATTGTTTGGATCAAAAGCACGCTTGATGCTTCTAAAGAGTTCCAGTTCCGATTCGCTAAAGGCGATATTCATAAAAGGGGCTTTGCTGAGTCCTATGCCATGTTCACCGCTGAGCGTTCCTCCCATACCGACAACAAGTTGAAATATCTCTTCGATAGCTTTGTGCCCAAGTTCGAGTTGCTCCTCATTGCTTCCATCTACCATGACATTGACATGGATATTGCCATCGCCCGCATGTCCAAAGCAGGGTATCTTGAAGCTATATTTCTCCCCGATGGCATAGATAGCACTGAGTGCTTCGGGTAGTTTGCTTCTTGGTACAGAGATATCCTCATTGAGTTTTTTAGAGCCATAAATAGTGATAGAAGGAGAGGCGTTTCTTCTAGCGTACCAAAGTTTTACGCGCTCCTCTTCATTGCTAGATACCTCAAAACCACTTGCATTATTTTCTTTGAAGGATTGCTCTAAAATCGATAGTTGGAGATCGACCTCTTCTTGCACATTACCATCTACATCACCTATAAGAAGTGCACCTGCATCCTCGGGAAGTTCAATGCCAAGTTTTCTTTTGAGTGCACTTGCAACCAAACTGTCTAAAAACTCCATCGCTACAGGATTAGCACCCTTTGCCAATGATTTAAAAACGGCATTCATAGCATCTTCAACGCTAGGAAATATCCCCATATAGGCTTTTGTGAATTTTGGCTTTGGGATGAGTTTTAATGTGATTTCCGTAGTCACTGCAAGTGTTCCCTCGCTTGCTATAAGTATACCGGCTATGTTGTAGCCTGCAACATCCTTGATAGTCCTTTTCCCTGCTCTTATGATCTCCCCGTTTGGAAGAACTGCACGAAGTGCCATCACATAATCTTTAGTGATGCCGTATTTTGCTGCGCGCATTCCGCCGGCATTTTCATTGACATTACCGCCGAGTGTCGAGTACTCTTCGCTTGCAGGATCAGGCGGATAAAAAAGCCCTATCTCTTCTACGGCTCTTTGGAGCTCTTTGTTGATGACTCCGGGCTGGACGAGCGCAACAAGGTTTTTTGTATCGATTTCTAAGATTTTATTCATATGTTTTTCAAAAGCAAGCAGCACGCCACCGTTTTTTGGGAGTGCGCCACCGGTAAAACCACTGCCTGCACCCCTTGGGGTGATGATGATTGCGTGCTCATTGCAGTAACGCAGGATTTTAGATACATCCTCTTCATCTCTTGGAAAGAGAACGGCATCGGGTTGGTATCTCTGTCTTGTTGCATCATAGCTGTAAGCTATTTGATGGGCTGTATCGCTATAGACATTCTCTTTGCCTAGTATATTTTGAAACTCTTTAAGATGAGCGTTTTCAATCACTGAAAGTTCCCCATTAATTTATAATAATTCCCCTCATACTCACTTCCAAATAGTCCTGTCCTAATCTTCTTAAGTCTCATATAAAATGGAGCTTGTTCATAGGCTGTCTTTGGGCTATATGCTTTTTTTGAGACAACTTTTTCGCTCAACGGATCATAAAGCACAATACTCTCTTTTTTGACGATTAAGATAAGACCGGCTTGATACTCTTTTGCAAATGCTTTGAGATTCTCTTTTGTCGGGGTAGGCTCTTTGATAGTTGAGAGAAAGAGTGCAAACTCATCAGGGTGTATCCAATTTTTATCATAACTTGAAGTAATTTCATTGTAAACATCTGCATTGGGAGCAAGAACCAATACATTATCATACAGATAACCCCCAATAACCTTATCTCCTGCTTTTATCTTTGTTTTTGGTGCAGGAAGATTTTCATGAGCGACGAGACCTTTTCCGATTATTTTTGCTTCATTCGCTGAAGTTTGTTTGATGATAGCCGTGATTGATTTAAGGTCACCACCATATCCATGTATTACAATCCCACTCATACCGATAGGCAATTTAGATTGTAGTGTTACCGTATCGCCATTCACCTCGGAGACAGTAGTGTTTATTGTTCTTGGAAAAAAATCAGCCATAAGGGCTATACTTAGTCCAACAGCTATGATAAAAAAACGCATTTATAATCCTTTTCTTACTTTTTATATTCTGTTAAGATTATACCCCCAAAAGATTAAAAAACTCTATAATAAAGCGATTTATAATCTTTTGGTATAATGCATCTAAAAAATAATTATGGGGGTTGGATGAGAAGCATCCTAATAATTTTTTTGCTTCTCAGCACTTATGCGTTTAGCGCAAAAGTTATTGAGCAGAGATGGCAAAAAGGTGAAACATTTTCCGAATATCTTGCTGGTAAAGGTATTCCGCAAAGTATCTTAGAGAAGGTGGATGAGGGGGATACCCAGTTTTTCAATGAGATACATGCGGGGCAGAAGTTTTATGAGCTTGTAGATGAGCAGGGCAATATATTGCAAGCACTTATTGCTATCAACTCTGAGATGCAGATACAGCTTTACAGAGATCCTAAAAGTAAAGAGTTTGAATTTGATATTATTCCTATCGAGTTTGATACCAAAGAGTATTTTGGGAAAGTTCAACTAACAAGCATTTTATATAATGACATAGTAGAACAACTCGGACATAAAATGTTGGCTGCCAGGGTCTCTTATGCACTCAAAAAAGCTTTTAATGCAAGATATTTTAAAGTAGGCGATGAGGTTGCATTTTATTACTCTCAGGATACACGCATGGGGATGTTTTACGGTGCTCCGCATATCAAATCTATCATGATTAAAAATAGAGGCAAAGAGAAGTTTATTAGCATCGATGAAGAGACCGGTAGAGGGTATGACGGCATCCATATGTTAGAACCTTATACCGTGACATCAAAGCAAAAAGTACACTACACGATAGGTGGAGGAAAATTTGCATTACCTCTTAAATACATTAGGATTACATCCCCTTTTAGTTTAAGACGATGGCACCCCGTTTTGAAGAGATATAGACCACACCATGGTGTTGATTTTGGTGCGAAGAGAGGAACTCCTATTATGGCGATTGGAGACGGTAGAGTAATATATGCCGGCTGGATGCGAGGGTATGGTAATGTTGTCAAGATAGATCATGGCGCAGGCGTTGTATCACTCTATGCTCATCAAAGTAAGATAAAAGCAAAAAAAGGTGCATTTGTAAAATCGGGAGAGGTGATAGGCTATGTAGGCAATACAGGTGTAAGCTCCGGACCACACCTCCATCTTGGAATCTATAAAAACAGAAAACCAGTCAATCCTATGAATATGATCAGCCGTGATTCCAAAGGGAAAAGTGTTCTTAAGAGTATCGTCAAATACGAAGATGTTGAAGAGGTATTTTATAAGAAAGTTCCCATTCCAAATGCACAAGAGAACAAAGCAAAACTCCTTGAGATGCTCAAAAGCAAAGAGAGCTCTTATGTTTGGAAAGATATGCAAGAGCCTCCCAAAAAAGAGGATGCCGGTAACTCATGAAAGTGACATCTTTTGAGCTTAAACCTTTAGAGAAGTCAGAGTATCTTTTCCCCTATCTTGCGACCTATACTCAAGAAGGTAAACAAAAAACATGGGAGATAGTAAAAGCAGGCGATAGTGTGGCGATTTTACTTTATCATAAAGAAGAAGATACCTTTGTGCTGGTGAAGCAGTTTAGACCTCCTGTTTATGCAAATGGGCATAAAGATGGTATGACCATCGAATTGTGCGCAGGACTTGTAGATAAGCCTTTGAGTTTAGAGCAGATTGCCATAGAGGAGATAGAAGAGGAGTGTGGTTATAAGATTACTCCAAAAGATATCCAAAAAATCACATCGTTTTATACTTCAGTCGGTTTTGCAGGCTCTAAACAGACACTCTACTATGCTACAATCGATGAGTCGATGCGAGTCTCTAAGGGTGGTGGGATTGATGATGAATTGATAGAGGTCATCTACTTATCAAAAAGTGAAGCAATGAAGTTGATGCTTGATGAAGATATCGCCAAAACACCGGGACTTCTTTTTGCCTTTAGCTGGTGGTTCAATAATCATAAATCATGATAGTATTTGACCCCGTCAACTTTCGTATTGACTGTTAGTTTGGAGAATGCCTCAACATAGCCCCAAAAATCCTCTTTGAGTTTTTGATCTATATTGACTTTACTCAATGCTTCTTTCATTGCTCCAAGCCACTCTAGGCGAGATTTCTCATAGATAGAAAAATCATCATGAATCTTTATCATATAGTCATTGAGGTTCATCCCTTGTGATATATCCTCATAGTATTTTGGTCCGCCACAAAGTTGGATAAAAAATTTTGTATTTTTCTCTTTGACTTCTGCAAACTCTTCCGGATCTTGTGGAAAAAAAGAGGCGATATCACTTTCATAGACGATGTCATAAAAATCATACATGAGCGCTCTTATACCTTCTTCGCCAAGGGCTTCAAAAAATGCAGGGTCAGGTAGTTTAAAGTCTACTTTTTTGCCCAATTCCGTTGGCGTTACCTTGTACATAATTTTCCTTTATAACTCTTATTATTTTTGTAATTTTACTTGAATAATATAAAATTTATTTTTAATTACAAAATATTTTAACGCTGTATAATTTTAGGTTTTATCATTAGGTTTAACAATAGTGCAAATGGAATAGCAAAAAAAGCTAAAATTGTTGCTGTCATATATGTTTTGTCTAAGCCTATCACATCACCAAAATAACCCATCAGCAGAACAACGATAGAGCTAATACTAAAGTTTATACTCATATATAAACTATTCATAAAAATTGGCATTTTTGTATCTATCTCATGAATAACAGCTAAAAGTATAGGTCCGCTGGAAAACATAAATATACCAAGTAGCGCTAAGATAGGAAACAGTGTGTATATATTGTCAGAAAAGAGAAATAGACCCATACTAATTGCTGAGCCTATACTAGTCAATACAAGCATATTTTGTCTACCGATTTTATCTGAAATAGAGCCAGATAAAAAAGTACCTATTACTCCAAAAAATTGTAAAACTGATAATGAAATACTTGCATACCAAAGAGAAAAACCATGCTCTGTTAAATATACTGCTAAGTAGAGAGTTGTAGCCATTTTCATAGCTGATTGAAAAAACATATATCCACCCATTATGCCAAATAGTGGTAAGAAAAGTTTAGCTTCAGCTAATGCATCGCCTTTTTCAGGTTTTTTAGTAAACCTCTGCTCTAATTTGAAATCTTTAAGTTTATAATAAAGTATTAGTGATGCAAGAAAGCCAAATGGCATAAGACGCCATGTACCCTCTAAACCCCAAAGAGAGATCCCGGCCATGATAAGTAGGGGTCCTAATGTTCTAGCTAACTCTCCGCCGACCATGTAGAAACTCATCCCCATTCCAATTTTATTTCCCGATGAGGCCTTAATAATTCCGGGTGATGGAATATGAAATAGAGTTGAACTAATACCTGAGATTATTAATAAAATTATAAGCATTGCATATGAATTTGCTACACCGAGCAGGCTCATGGCAAAAGCTGTTAATGCCGGAGATAAGATAACAAAATATCTAGCATCTGTACGTTCTGCTAAAAGTCCAAAAAATGGATTGAGAAGAGATGGAACTTTTCTGGCTATATCTAAAAATGCTGCCATATATAAAGTGATATCAAGTTTTTCAATTAATAGCGGCAAAATAGGAGCTAAAAAAGCTGAGTAAGTATCGTGTGCTAAATGGGCTAAAGATATTGTAGCCACACTAGTTTTATTGTATTTTTTAGACATCTCTTTACCCCGCTTGCTGAACAAGTGCTTGTCCATCATTTCCTTTATAGGACTTTTTATTTTTGTGATTCTACTTAAATTTTATAAAAGTTTATTTTTAATCGCAAAATCGCTCAACAATCTCTTTGTAGGCATCGATTCGTCTATCGCGTAAGAAAGGCCAGATATCACGCACCGCTTTTGTCTGCTCTAAGTTGATATCAGCATAGAGTATCGTTTCATCTTGGTGTGAGGCATGAGTGAGCATCTCTCCTTGGGGACCCGTGACAAAACTATTGCCCCAAAAACGTATCCCCTCCATCATCCCGCTTGGATCTTTTTCAAACCCAACTCGATTGCAGCTTAGCACAGGTACTCCGTTTGCAACAGCATGAGCGCGTTGCACTGTTATCCACGCATCAAGTTGTCTCTGTTTTTCAGTATCAGCGTCAGCATCAAACCAGCCGATAGCCGTTGGGTAGATAAGAAGCTCTGCGCCTTTGAGTGTCATGATTCTTGCTGCTTCGGGGTACCATTGATCCCAGCAGATAAGTACACCCAATTTTCCAACACTTGTTTGGATAGGCTCAAAGCCGAGATCACCCGGTGTAAAATAGAACTTCTCATAAAACCCCGGATCATCAGGGATATGCATTTTTCTATATTTGCCTGCGATGCTTCCATCGCTCTCAAATACAACAGCAGTATTGTGATAGAGTCCCGGAGCGCGACGCTCAAAAAGCGATGTGACGAGAACGACATTTGTCTCTTTTGCAACCCCACTCCAATATCGCACATCTTCATCAAAGTTTACGGCATACTCAAAAAAAGCAGTATCTTCACTCTGGCAAAAATATTCACCTTGATGAAGCTCTTGAAGCACGACAAGTTTTGCACCACCTTTCGCAGACTCTTTTATCTTTTCTAAAGTTACTTTTATAGTTTCTTCTTTTGAACCATAATACTTTTGTTGGATGAGTGCAACTTTCATTTTATGCCTTATTTTTTTAATATTTTATCATAGATTCATAATAGCTTTCTATTTTGAGTGTTATTTCTAAGATCTGTGATATTTTTTCTTTCACTACTTTTTTAGAAAAAGTAGCGCAAAAAGCGTCATGCTCACATAGTGAAAAGCGTAAATAAAGACAAACTGCTTTGTCTTTATAGCTTTGAAACCAAAGGCGATGTGCATATTTGCACCGCCGTAAGAAAGGCATATCCCTGCTTGCTATCTGTACCGCCGCGGATATGCCTGCTTTACAAGGATGCTCACATGACAATTATTTTGATGGATTATGCACCAATTTGCATGCTTGAGCAGTGCAGGCTCCCCCCTTGCTCTATGAGCCTCAAGGCATTGATAGGGATGATCTCTCTATCCGGAAATATAGAGGCAAATATCTCTCCTGCTTTCTTGTCATTTGGATCATCATAGGTCGGGTAGATGAGTGCATGGTTGGTGATGAGAAAGTTAGCATAAGTTGCTGCGAGCCTTACTCCGTCTTTATAGATCGCTTTTGTAAATGGTAGAGTAACAAGATTGTAAGGCTTATTGTTAATCGTTACAAACTCTTTAAGTTGCGACTCCATAGCAAGGAGTGCCTCATAGTGCTCATCATCTTTGTCATCACATTTGACATAGGCGATGGTATCTTCGTTGACAAACCTTGCAAGTGTATCGACATGACTATCGGTATCATCTCCTGCGAGATAGCCGTGATCAAGCCATAAAAATCTGTTTGCTCCTAGGTGCTGTCGAAGTCTTGTTTCAACTTCTTCTTTTGTCAATCCACCATTACGGTTTGCATTACATAAACAAGCAGTTGTTGTGAGTATCGTCCCTTTGCCGTCACTCTCCAAAGAGCCACCCTCAAGAACCATATCTATCTTTTGCAGTGGAGTTTTTCCCCAGATACCGAGATCGGCAAGTGCACTATTTACACCATTGTCAAGAGAGGCTTCAAATTTGCCACCCCATCCATCAAATGTAAAATCAAGTAAACGAAGTGAGCCCTCATCATAGATGCTAAGCGGACCATAATCTCTGCACCATGTATCATTGGTAGGTACTTCTATAAAAATCATATTATCAGTTGAGCAAAAGAGTCCCCTGATAGCCTCTTTATCATCGCAAACGATATAAACAAGCTCTTTATAGGCAATAGCTTGAGCTAATCGCACAAAAACACTTAGCGCAGAATTTAGATCATCGCTCCAGTCGCTATCTTTATGTGGGAAGGAGAGAAGCACGGCTCTTTGGGCTTCCCACTCTGCTGCAAATCTTCTCATAGATTATCCTTAGTCAAGGTCACACCTCTTGCTTTGCTTACCTTCTTTACTCTCTTGTATACTTTTTAGTATCTCTTTTGCGATCAAAAAAGTGATAAAAAGTGTTGCTATCATACCCAATGTCGTGCCAATCTCAAACAAACTCACTGCATACCTTTTTATTAACTCAAAAGTGTATAATTGCGTATGGCAACTATAACACTCAATCGTTCAAATTATTATCACAATCTTAGCCAATTTGCACTAAAAACCGGCTCAAAAGATAAGATTGCAATCGTTCTTAAAGACAATGCTTACGGGCATGGGATTTTAGAGATGGCAAAACTATCAAGTGAGTTTGGTCTTAAAAGAGCCGTTGTGAGAAAAGTAAGCGAAGCAAAGCTTATCGATACACTTTTTGAAGATATCATCATCTTAGGGGGCGAAGTAGAGCCAAATCCAAAATACTCTTACGCTATCAATTCCCTAGAGCAGCTCAAAGCACTCCCTCAAGATGCGAAGATAGAGCTCAAGATTGATACGGGTATGCATCGTAACGGCATTACTATGGGTGAGCTTGATGCAACACTAGAGATTATCAAACAAAAAGAGATCAATCTAAGCGGCATTATGAGTCATTATGCTTCTGCCGATGAACTTGGAAGCGAATATTTTTATCAATTGCAAAACTTTAGAGCAGCAAAAGCAAAGACCCTTGAAGCCGGCTTTAAAAATGTGCGATTTCATATAGACAACAGTGCGGGCGCTATACGATGCAGTGCGTTTGAGTTTGATCTTGTTAGACTTGGTATCGGTGCGTATGGATACAATCATATGGATGACTCGTTTGATGATTTTGCTCTTAAGCCGGTGCTTAATCTCTATGCAAAAAGAGTAGCCACAAGAGCGCTTGAAAAAGGGCAGAGAGTAGGGTATGGCGGTGAGTTTGTTGCGCCTAAAGATATGCTTGTTTCGACCTACGATGTCGGTTATGGAGACGGTTGGAGGAGAGGCAATGCGCTGAATCCATTCATAACGGCTGATAGCGGAGCGATACTGGGTAGAGTGTCGATGGACTTTATTTCTTTAGAGGGTGATAAAGAGGAGGTGTGTGTGATGGAAGGTGCGATGAGTGCGGCACGGCATTTTCAGACGATTGCCTATGAGATTACTTGTGCTCTGCACGCCGATATACCTCGTAAAATTGTTGATTAGAGATATTGACTTTGCTATAAAAAATGGATACAATCGCCCTATCACCAGCCCGATACATAATCTGAGCTTTTGAGAGAGCAAGATGAGATAAAATGTGAGTAAAGAAATCTGAAGGGCTAACCATAGTTAACTCGAAGATTTATCTGCTTACAGTTTGCCTCTTATCGCTCTCCCCGAAGGGTGTGGTGCTTTCGCCCATAGAAGTGCGTTAGGTTTTTTTGAATTAGCTTTGGCTAGTCCTACAAAAACCTCCTTTCCTATGAACGAAATCACTTCATCAAAAATTCAGATTATGTATCGGGCTGGTAATGGTTTTCCAACGATCTTGGAGACTCCCAATGGGGGTGACTTGGTATCGACTGGAGTAGTTCGGATCTTGTGCATGTCGGACTGGGCAATTCCGTTACGCGGCCCAACGCGAATAAACGCAAACAATACAGATTATCGTCCAGCTTACGCAGTAGCGTAAGTTTAACAAACTTTGGACTGCCTCTCTCTTGAGTGTCATCTTAGAGAGATCTTGAGGTATCATATCTGATGACTTATCTTGAAAGCGCGCCTGACTTTTGAGAGAAATCTAAGGCTGGTCTTGTGTAGCTCTGGGTGTTGTGCGAAACAAGATGAGAATAAACGACACCAACTAAGCATGTAGAGTCAATTTCTAGGCTATTTTAGGACTGGGGTTCGATCCCCCACACCTCCACCAATAACTACTTTCAAACACAATCATTTCCTCTCATA
>JARROQ010000020.1:0-15988 GCA_037383745.1 Sulfurovaceae bacterium | reverse complement strand
TTTAGCTGGCTACTATCAAGGAGACAAGAGAATTTGCTGGCTAATAAATAATGATAATAATTATCGTTATAGTATCGAAAACAACCTTTTTTAAAACTTAATTTTAAGAATGATTATCAATTAAAATTTAGAGAAGGGAGGAATCGGAAAGATTAACAATATTGAACTCTCATATCAAAAGTAGATCAAATGATCATTATTCTAAGATATACTCACATTATTTGTGTACTTTTACTCTTAAACTATCACTTTAGTATTACTGCTATCAAATTTTAATATATGAGTGGAACAAACACAAATCCCTCATACTTTTGCATTTGAATATTTTTTTCAGATATTTTATGAAATTTAAATATTGAATTCTTGATGGGAATAACCAATCTTGCTCCTATTTTCAACTGATCAAAAAGTTCCTTGGGGACATCTGCTGCGCTTGCGGAAACTAAAATCGCATCAAACTTTTTGCCTGGTTTGCCAAGATCCGATGAGGCTTTTTCTATGTTTATATTTTTCATTCCAAGTTTAGCAATATTACCTTTTCCTATCTTCATCAACTCCTCTACTCTTTCGACTCCTTCAACCGATCCACTCTCACTTGTCAAACTTCCAAGCAAGCCGGTTGTCCACCCTGAGCCGGAACCTATATCTAGCACCCTATCTCCCTTTTTTACATCAAGAAGTTCAAGCATGAGTGCCACAGTTGAAGGCTGAGAAATAGTTTGATTTTTTCCTATTGGAAGTGGTCTATCCAGATAGGGAAGTTGACTATACTCGGAAGGAATAAATAATTTCCTATCGACACGCTCAAAAGCCTTTAGCACTTCTTCTGAGTGCAAGACTCCACTTTGCTTCATGCCTTCTATTAATTCTTCATTTGTTTTATAGTTCATTTTATTTACCTCTTTTGTTCTAGAAAGGTATTTTAAACATAATAGCGACTCTTTTATAATTTTTACATTTAAAAATTTTATTTATATTTATTAATCATTCCCCATACAAGAATATAGCGAATGTATTATTTCTTTGCCTTTTGGCGCATCTTGATGTAGATATGAACAATCTCCACAGCGGCAGGAGTGATACCTGATATCTGTGAAGCAGCCTGCAAGGTAGGAGGTGTAAATTTCTCTAGCTTCTCGATGATCTCCGTGCTTAATCCCGAGATATTTCGATAGTTAAAATCTTCGGGTATCTTGATAGAGAACATATCTTTCATCTTCTCTATCTGATCATGTTGTTTATCTATATATCTGCTGTATTTTGCTTCGATGAGTATCTGCTCTATCACCTCATCATCATATTGCTCAAATTCGGGCAGGAGCAAAAGAAGTTTTTCTCTATCAAAGTCTCCTCTTCCTATCACATCAATCCAAAGTGTGCGATCATTTATCTTCACTTCACCGATCGACTCAAGTGTGATCAAAAACTCTTTAGTCGGCGTCACGCTTGTATTTTTTAAAAACTCTAAAGCCTGTGTGATGCTCGCCTTTTTTTCACATAATTGCTCATAATAGTGACAATCAAGCAGGCCAAACTCATACCCATAATGCGAGAGTCTCAGGTCGGCATTATCTTCGCGAAGCAAAAGTCTGTACTCTGCTCTACTCGTAAACATACGGTAAGGCTCGTTGGTTCCTTTGGTTACTAAATCATCGATAAGCACACCGATATATGCTTCATCGCGACGAAGGATAAAAGGCTCTTGTGCTCTTAGAGAAAGGACAGCATTGACTCCCGCCATCAACCCTTGCGCTGCCGCCTCTTCATAACCTGTCGTTCCATTGATTTGCCCTGCTAGATACAATCCTGCAATCTTTTTAGTCTCCAAAGTGTGCTTGAGCTCTGTCGGTTGTACAAAATCATACTCGATAGCATATCCGTAACGAACGATATTGGCATTTTCCATGCCCTCAACCGAACGAATCATGGCAAGCTGTACATCAGTCGGTAAAGAGGTACTCATGCCGTTAATATAAAACTCATTTGCCTCCAAAGTTTGTGGCTCTACAAATATCTGATGGCGCTCTCTAGTTCTAAATCGATAGATTTTATCTTCGATACTTGGACAGTACCGTGGGCCGACGCCCTCAATCTGTCCGGAAAATAGAGGTGCTCTTGAAAAGTTACTCTCTATAATTTGGTGTGTCGTTTCATTGGTATAAGCTATGTAACAAGGGAGTTGATCCGGGTTAAAATCTCTTTTGTTTGTCCTAAAAGAAAACGGAGCCGCCGGAGTATCTCCTGCTTGCGCCTCCATAGCACTCGTATCAACACTTTTTGCATCAATCCTTGCGCATGTTCCTGTTTTGAGTCTGTCGACTTCAAATCCAAGAGAGCGGATATTTTTTGCAAGCTTATTTGATGGGAACTCACCCTGTCTGCCCGCTTCTTGTTTGACTTCACCTATATGGATAATGCCTGCTAAAAAAGTCCCCGTTGTGATGATCACTTTTTTTGCACCGTATCGATTGCCAAGCTGTGTCACGACACCGCTCATTTGCCCCTCTTCTATAAGCAACTCTTCGACCATCTCTTGTTTGATCTCTAGATTTTTTGTATGGAGCAATATATCTTTCATATAGATACGATACCTATCCATATCTATCTGTGCTCTTGAACCTCTAACCGCAGGTCCTTTTGATGAGTTGAGAATCCTAAACTGCAATCCGCAAGCATCGGTGGCTAAGCCCATCTGCCCTCCAAGAGCGTCAATCTCTTTGACAAGATGACCCTTGGCAAGTCCGCCGATAGCCGGATTACAACTTGAAGCACCTATCTGCTCTGCGAGTATGGTAATAAGCAGTGTCTTTGCACCCATACGGGCACTCGATAGGCATGCTTCAATCCCTGCATGCCCACCGCCGACAACTATCACATCATATTCCATCTATACTCCGTCTTTAAAAATTGTTGCAATTATATCAAATAATCTTGGGAAGTTTGTATTGCGTATGAAATCTTTGAATTTGTTTGAAATTTACAAAAGACGATCCTTGTTTATCGAACAAGAATCGCTAATAATGAAGAGATTAAAGCCCCGGGAGCATAACACTTAATACGAGCAAGATAAAGCCTGCCGGCAACAACCATTTAACAAATCCTGCCAATGCCGGTATAGAAACAAGCCCCAAAGTTCCTATAAGAATACCCAAGCCTCCAAGTACCAAAGCGATCAAAAATACCAATTTTGTAGGTGCAGAAAGTTTCATCTAAAATTCCTTGTTTTAAATTATATATTGCAGATCAATTCTATAGCAAAAAGGTCAAAAAGTCAACTTCCTCTCTTTCATTGTAATTATTTGTTATAATGACACAATAAAAGTATAGGATGAAGATGTTTACAGGACTTATAAGAGAGATCGCCACCGTTAAAGCACAAAGAGAAAACAGACTCACAATCAGTGCAAAATATAGACCAAAAATCGGTGATTCAATAGCAATTAATGGTGTTTGCCTTACCGTCGTAAAAGTTGAACGGGCAACTTTTGATGTAGAGCTTGGAAGTGAAACACGAGACATCATAAGTGCTGAAAAATTTCAAGGTAGAGTCCATATGGAACCTGCCATGCGAGCTGATGATAGATTTGAAGGGCATATCGTCCAAGGGCATATCGATGCTATAGGTACTGTAAAAAGCATAACACAAAATAGCAACTCGGTCGATATCATTATAGGCGTTGATAAAAAACATATCATCAATATCATCCCAAAAGGCTCCATAACCATCGATGGAGTCAGCCTCACAATCAATGATGTTTTTGAAGATAGTTTTAGACTCA
The DNA here is from genome assembly GCA_037383745.1 of Sulfurovaceae bacterium. GTDB lineage: Bacteria > Campylobacterota > Campylobacteria > Campylobacterales > Sulfurovaceae > BN30871. Next base: position 12,209 of record JARROQ010000020.1, on the reverse strand, counting down.
CTATCATCCCCCATACAATCAAAGAGACACTTATCAGCACCTATAAAGTAGGCGATAAAATCAATATAGAGACTGATCTTTTTGCGCGCTACATTTCGCGCATTCTTTTGCATAAAACCGGAGAGAAAAATCTCACCTGGGATGATATTGAAAAGATGCAAGCACTCTACTAATGAACCTATTTGAGTATGAGATACCAAAAATCGGCGAAGATTTTACAACACTTTTTGAAAATAAAAATGTCAAAATAGTTCGCATAATAAGCTCTAAAGATATAGAAGAGAAAACATATCTCCAAGATGAGGATGAATGGGTTTTACTTATCGCAGGAGAAGCAACGATATTTATCGAAAATATAGAACACAAGCTCCATACGGGCGATACGCTTTTTATACCATCACGCACACCACACGTAGTAACCGAGGTAGCACATGGTACACTTTGGCTTGGAGTACATATCTTCTAATCTCGCAGACTCATAGCCTCCGGATTTCTCTGCTTTTTAAGCTCCATGTCAATACTCTTTAGCGAAAGTTTTGCTTTTGAGGCTATAGTGCCACTCCTTGTGTGATCACTCGTGTATTCATAAATGTAAAATCCACTCTCATAAAGCCCGAGCCTCACGGGAGTTGCAATAGAATATGTTGTCAACACTGCACTTGGAGATGCGAGAGCATAGATATCCTCAAAATACTCCCGCGTCCATAATGTCGGATTTTTCTTAGGAGAAAAAGGATCCTGGTAGATGATATCTATCTCTTTATCCACCTCCTTTATAGCCGCTCTTGCATCGCCGATAATAATCTTGATCTTCAGATGTTCATCTTGATATTCTTGCTTTTCACTAAGTGCTGTGATGATGTGAAGTAGGCTATCAAACTCTTTTGGGTATCTAAATGTCTTCAAACTTTGCACTAGATCAAGATCGAGTTCAGGTGAAAAAATTTCTAACTCAGTTTTGATGTCATTTAGCATGCAATAATAGATAGTTGCTAAAGTGTTATAACCTAGCCCGAAACAGATATCGAGAATTACGAGCTTATCACCGGATGAGGCAAAAGAAAATGCAGGGATCACATGTTTATAGAGTGATTCGCTAAGTGCCCCGTCTTTTGTAGAATGATAGCACTCATCATACTCATTTGAGTAGAGTGTATAACTTCCATCAATTGTAGATTTATACTCTTTTAGACTTTTTGACATCTAGAGCCAGCGCCTTATTGTCCATAACGCCTATACCTTTTTTAAGAATCTTTTTTGCTATCTTTTTTGCCTGTTTAAGTGAATGCATTTTATAGGTACCGCATTGATAGATATTGAGTTCAGGAATATCTTTTTCTGATTGCACGCCCAGTATATCTTTCATCGATTGACTCCATGCCCGCACAACCTTTTTATCACTCGGTTCCCCCAAAAGCGACATATAAAATCCCGTTCTGCATCCCATTGGAGATATATCGATAATCTCTACATTTTTACTGTTGAGATGCTCGCGCATAAACCCGGCAAACAGATGCTCAAGCGTATGCACTCCTTTTGCACTCATCTTCTCTCTATTTGGTTTTGTAAATCGAAGATCAAAGACACTTATTGTATCTCCACTCGGTGTTTTCATCTTTTTTGCAAGCCGAATAGCCGGAGCTTTCATCTTTGTATGATCAACACAAAAGCTATCTAGTAATGGCATATTTTATCCTTTATTAATTATGAATTATTATAGCATAAATATAAATTTCTGCAAATAGAAATATAAGTTAATATGATGATAAAGTTAATATATATTTAACACTAAATTAACATTGAAAGTACTATAATAAAAGTTCAAGGTTAAATAATAACCTTCAACTAATTATAAGGAGTTAGAAATGGACTACTTGGGGCTTTTTCCAGTATTTTATGTACCTGATGTCGGTTCTGCTTGGCTAATGGGTTTAACGGGAACTATACATATTATGGCTTCTCACACATCCGTTGGTGCGGCAATGCTTTTTGCTTTCTTGGCATATAAAGCTTATAAAGAGGATAGAGATGATCTCTATGATTACATGAAGCGTTACGGCATGTTCTTGTTGATTTTCTCTTATGTTATAGGGTCTATCACGGGACCTGGTATATGGTATACTGCAACAGCAGCTAGCCCGAGAGGGATTAGTGCACTTATTCACAACTTTGTTTGGGTGTGGGCTACTGAATGGGTATTCTTCATTTATGAAGTTGTCGCTGTATTTGCGCTTGTATATTTTATCGGGAAAATTGATAAAAAAACGCATCTTAAGCTTACACTTACATTTGCTCTTGCTTCCGTTGGAACATTGGCGCTTATTATCGGTATCATCAGCTTTATGATGTGGCCTGGCAACGATGCATTCTACAATACAGGATCAGCAAGTGATGCGTTCTTCGGCATCAATACATTCCCGCATATGTTCCTAAGAATAGGCTTTATGATTATGATGTCAGGTGTTATCGGACTCATCATCTCAAGCGCTATGAAAAGAGAGAATGTTGAACTATCAAATGAGCTTACTAGAAAAATGGGGTTTGTAGGACTTTTCGGTGGTTTTATCGCTCTCTTCTTCTTTATGTGGTACATCAGTACTTTACCGGCAAATGCAGAAGCAGTACTTGGATTGACTTTAGATTCTATTATTTTCAATCGTATTGTGCTTGCTATTTTGTTTTCACTCTATTTCTTTTTGGCTATTCTCAAACCACAATGGATTGGTAAATATCTTGCAGTTATCATGATGTTTGTTATCGGTATTGTTGGTGTATGGCCTGGTGAAAAACTCAGAGAGTCCATGAGAAAACCTTATGTTGCAGGTCAATATATCTATAGTAATCAAATTATCAGTAGAGATGTTCCGGGTAAAGGTGTTAAAAGTGAGGTAGAAGTAGTTGCTAGTAAAGGTCTACTTGGTATTGATCCATGGGTACCTGATAGACTTCGCACTATAACACCGGAAAACAAACTTGAAGTTGGTGAATACCTCACTAAAAGAGCTTGTTCTAACTGCCACTCTTTGGAAAAAGGCGGCAAATATAGATCTATGGTAATGCTCATAGAAACTAAACTTCCGGGCACTGATAAAGAAACTATCAAAAACTATATGCATGTTATTGGTACAGGGGCTATCCCTTATATGCCTAAAATAGCTCTTCCTGATGAAGAGTACGATGCGATGGCTGAGTGGATTGCCGCGCAAGTTAACAACTAAAGGAGGTTGATTATGGATGCAACTATATTAAACGTATTACGAGATCCTGCAGGTGTGCCATTTTACCCTGTAGTTTTTCAGGGGCTTTACATCTTGACATGGGCGCTTCACGCGGCATTTGTCTTGTTGGCACTAGGTAGTTTTGGACTTTCACTTTATGGAAGTATGAAACAGAAACATGATGCAAATTGGAAAATTTTAAATCCACATTTGATTCAAACAGGAAAACTAAGCATCTCTTTGCTTATTTTGCTCGGTATTGCACCGCTACTTTTCACTCAAGTCATCTATGATGCGGGTTGGTATGTAGCAAATACACTCTCAGGTGCTTGGGTATTTATCTTTATCTATGCACTTATCACAGCGTATTTGATGTTCTATTGGTACTACTATGCCAATAAAAGAAACGGTGGTGGTGGCACATTTGTTGGGCTCATCTCTTTCTTAATTGTGGTCTTTTGTGGTGTCTTGATGCATAACTTTGCTGTTGTTTCCATCTCTACTCCTGATCAATGGATGGCGATGTATGCACCGGGTGGTGTCATAGATACATCAGGTCTAAATTTGAAATGGGATGTTGTAAGATTGGCATTTTTAGTGAGTTTGTCTATCCCTGTACTTGGAATATTCTTACAAAACTATAGTGACTTTGTAAGCACAAAATCTGACTATAGCGCTGACTTTGTAAGCTTCACTAGAAAACTTGGAACTAAATTTGCAGTTGTTGGTCTTCTCATCAGTGCTGTTCTCTTTGTTCTTTGGATGATGCAAGTGGGTCTCTTAATGAACATTGTATCTCTAGCAACTATTGTTTCTGTTGTGATACTACTTTTGATGGCTATGTTCCTCAAAAACAGCTATATCACTACGCTTTGGCTTGTTGTTGTAGCACTGCTTATCTCAGGTATTCGTGAGCTTATCAGATACAATATCATGTCAGGTCTTGGATATGATCTTTATGGATATCCGGTCAATCTCGAGATACCAACTATCGCGATGTTCTTATCGACATTTGTCATCCTTGGTTTCACCGGTGTTGCATACATCTTGACAATGGCATGGAAAGTTGGAAAACTTGAAAATGGTGCTACATTGGATGGAACCAAAAGTGCTGCTGTCACAAAACTTGGCAATATCACGCTTGGACTCTTTGTTCTATGGATGCTTATTTACTTCGCTTGGGGTATGGTTATATTGTTTAAAAATACTCTTTAAACAGACATAATCAATCCTCTCTTATTCTCACTTCAGGTTCGCCTGAAGTGAGAACACTTTTCTATCTTAATCACTCTTTTTATCTTTATAAATATTTTTAGATGCAAACTACTTTTGATACCTGTTAAACACCACTACAAGAACCCAAACAAAGTACTTTATACACAATAAATAACTACACTCCATTCACGATAATGGCAACGCTCTAAAACATTCTTGCAGAGAATATAAGATATAAAATATATCCGGGAAGATAATTTGCGCTCACTAAGATAAAGTAATTAGGCATATATGTCTTAATAAAGAGTGAAAAAAGAAAAGTCTAGAAAAGAAAAAGTAGGAAGAAAATAAGGGGTGAAAGAAGAGGGAGAGTTATATTCTCGCTTCTTCTCTTCTTTGGAGTCGCTCCCAAGAGGCATCAACTCTTTTTTGCCACTCGTCAAGCACATGTTTATTCTCAGGCTTAAAGAGATGTTTAAATCTTCCTTGCGCGCCAAGATAATCTTTGACAGGAAGTATATTTTTTGGACGATACAAGATATTGAGCTCATACCCATCGATGATCTCATAAAGAGGAAAGACTAAAGAGTCAGTCGCAAGGTCTGTTATGTGCACTGTATCTTTTGGATCAAATTTCCACTCAGTAGTACACGATGATACCGTATTGATGAAACAAGGACCCTCTGTTGCAAGCGCTTTTTGAAAACCTTTTGCCATGATCTTCCATTTATTTGGAGCAAGTTGCGCAACATATGGTGCACCGTTTGCCGCCATGATGGAGACCATATCTTTTTTCATCTTCTTCTCACCATAGCTTACTCTGCCCGCAGGTGAAGTTGTCGTACTTGAGCCAATAGGTGTAGAAGATGATCTTTGACCGCCTGTATTTGCATAAACCTCATTATCGAGACAGATATAGGTAAAATCATGCCCTCTCTCAACAGCACCGCTAAGCCATTGGAAACCTATATCATAAGTAGAGCCATCTCCACCAAATGCAACAAACTTTACAGGAGCATCAGGATCTTTAAGTGTACCTTTTCTTTTTCTAGCCTTATACATGGCCTCGGCACCTGCTGCTGCAGTTGCTGCATTTTCAAAGCCGATATGTATCCAAGATGTATCCCAAGCTGTATATGGATAGACAGCTGTAGAAACTTCGAGACATCCTGTATTGGTAGCAATAACAAGATTATCATCGCTACAGTTCATAAGCTCTCTTACTATCATAGAGTGAGCACATCCGGGACAAAGAAGATGGGCTCCTTCAAACCTATCATTCGCCGTTGAAAATTCTTTTAAGTTCTTTATCGGTGTGATTGCCATATTATCTCCTATTTGTCTCAAAAAACCCGAGTTTAGGACCTCTAAGTCCACTAAACTGCTGAATCGCTGTTGTGATATAGCCGGCATCAGCATGCGCTTTTTGTTCTCTCATTATTCTCTTTGCCTCTTCAACAGAAAAATCTCTTCCGCCAAGACCATAGATATAGTTTGTTACAAGTGGTCTATTTTTTGTCGAATAGAGCGCTGCGCTGACTTCATTAAAGAGCGCACCCATAGCACCACCCGGTGATGATCTATCCATACAGCATACTGTTTTTACATTGCTAAGTGCTTCTCTAACCTTATCGAAAGGGAATGGTCTAAAGCATCTAGGAGCCACTACACCAACTTTTATCCCCTCTTCGGTGCGAAGTTGTTGCGCGGCAAGTCTACATGTCTCAACAGTAGCTCCAAGCGCAACGATAGCCACTTCAGCATCTTCCATCATATAAGACTCTACTCTTTTATATTCTCTTCCCGTTTTTTTCTCAAATGCTTCAAAAACATCATCGATGATTGCTCTTGAGTCCATAAGTGCTTTATGTTGCTTCGCTTTATGCTCAAAATGCCAATCTTCTTCTGTTTGTGCGCCATATGTTACAGGCTTAGAAAAATCCAACATCTCTTGATATGTTTGATATTCACCCACAAAAGCATAGGCCTCTTCATCTTGAAGCGGATTAGTATTTTGTGCGGTATGCGAAGTGATAAAACCATCTTGGTGAACCATAACCGGAAGTCTCACACTTGCATCTTCGCCTATTTTAAATGCGCACAGTGTCATATCATACGCCTCTTGGGCATTAAATGCATCAAGCTGGATCCAGCCTGAGTCACGCCCGAGATACATATCTGAATGATCCCCTCTAACATTAAGCGGACTTGCCAATGCACGATTAACTACTGTTAGGACGATAGGGAGTCGCATACCTGATGCTTGGTATAAAACCTCTGCCATCAAAGCAAACCCTTGAGAAGATGTAGCTGTCGCGACTCTCCCTCCGGCAGCAGCAGCACCGACACATCCACTCATCGCAGCATGCTCACTCTCAACCATTACAAACTCTCCATCTACATAGCCGTTAGCTACAAACAGTCCATAATTCTCAACTATAGGTGTTGACGGGGTGATAGGATATGCTGCAACAACATCAACCTGAGCCTGTCTTAGAGCATGTGCAGCGGCATAATTACCATCCCATACTTCTACTTCTTGTAAATCATATTTTTCTGCCATAATAGTCCTTTATTTCTCTTTTGTCGGCCAGCTCTCTAAAGCTTTTTCAATCTCTTCATGCTCAGCAAACATTAGGAGTGATTTCGGGTTAGTCGGGCACACCTCAACACACACGGAACAGCCTTTACAGTGATCATAATCAATCCCCAACATCTGTTTATCTCGAGATATAATAGAGGTATCCGGGCACCATACCCAACAGTTTTGGCAATCAATACATATGTCTCTATTATAAACCGGTTTTACAACTCTCCAAGAAGCAACGGTAGCAGTATAAGAGCTAAAATCCGAATAATTTCTCTCTTCTTGCTTAAGTGAAGCTACATTTGTAGCATTACCTTCAAATGAGTTTATAACAACACCTTGTGTTACCGCATCCCATCCTACAAGCTCTTCACTCCCTATCTCCTTGGTTCCCCTTTTTTCAGTAGCGCATACGCCTTTCATCTCTATCCTTTTATTTTACTTCATTATATGCAGTCGTAATTGCATCCATGTTGGAGTCAATTATCTTTTGAGGAAATTTAGACAAGACTTTTTTCATCCTATCTAAAAAATAATCCAATTCAAACATCCCGGAAATCTTCACAAAAGCACCCAACATAGGAGAATTTGGGATTGCTCTCCCTATCGTTTTTAAAGATATATCAATACAGTCAACAACAAAAACTCTATCGCTCTTATCTTGAAGCGAAGGTATCTCACTGATGAGCTCATCTTTTGCTTTATGAGACGTAATGATATATTTTGTAGTTGATTTATCATTCGCTGTTATATCATCGGTGTACGCAAGCGCAGGGTCGATAACAAGTACATAATCAGGTCTCATAAACTTCTCATGATTAATGATCTGCTCATCATCTATACGATTGTATGCGCGCATAGCAGCGCCTCTCTTTGCTGATCCGTATAGAGCAAAAGCTTGAACCTGCTTGCCTGTAGTTGAAACTACATCCCCTAAACCTTTAGCCCCCGTGACGGCCCCTTGCCCGGCACGAGAATGCCATCTAATTTCAACCATAACATCTCCTATGTCATTTTTTTACTAAAGGTATTGTAATGAGACCTCTCTTAAAAGAGGCTTGATTTTACCTTTAATTGTCTTTTATAATGTACTCAACGGCATCTAATGTATCACAAAAAATCTTCTCACCACTACAGCCATTAAGAGTTTCTATGGATGCATACCCGGAACTCACCGCTATAGCTTTAATACTTGCAGATTTTGCTGCGAGTATATCCATACAAGTATCCCCTATGAGGTAGCAACAGTTTTTATCGGCTTTTAGCTTAATTAAAGCTTTAATTACAGGTTCAGGGTGTGGTTTTGGATTTTGGACATCTTCTCTACCTATAAGAACTTCAAAATACTCCATCAGCCCCAAGTGCTCTAAGAGCACTCTTGAAAAAGAGGCAGTTTTCGTCGTCACTACACCAAGTTTTGCATATCTACTTGCCAAAAGAATCGACTCTTTTGCATTGGGCAAAAGCGTTGTCTTTGCTCTACTCACTTTTTGATAATGCTCCCTGTAGCGTGCAACATGCGCATCAATACTCGCTTCTTCGATACCCAAAGATCGAAACATATCATCTAGGGGATGGCCTATATGTTGCGTGATCTCCTCTCTTTTTGGGGCATCTTGCCCAAAATGTGCAAAGGAGACACCAAAACTCTCAACTATAGCATCCGTTGAGTCTATCAGTGTTCCATCAAGATCAAACAATATTGTCAAACTCATCTCTTCTCTTTCTCCCACTCTATTTGATTGTGCATGATACCTATAATTGAAGGCTCTACCCCTTTAATATCTTTGCTTATGACTGTAATGCTATTTGGAATATACAAAAATATATAGGGTTTATCTTTAGCAATGAGATGAAATATCTCTCTATAATTTTTTGCGAATTTTTTTGCATCAACCATACTCTCGGCTGCGTCTATAAGCTCATCGACTTTGCTGTTTTTATAGCCTACAAGATTAAATCCTCCGGGTTTATCGCTACTACTATACCATATAGTTCGCGCATCAGGGATGAGTGATAGGTTCCAACCAAGCAGTACAGCCTCAAAGTTCTTCGGTAGCACAACTGTATTGAGAAATGCTTGCCACTCCATGCTCCGTATCTTCATCTTGATGCCGACCTTAGAGAGCTGACGCTGGAGTATCTCGGCTGCATAGATGCGAGTATCATTGCCTGTATTGGTTGCAAGCTCAAACTCAAAAGGGTGCATCTCATCAAACCCAAGCGAAGCAAGTATCTCTTTTGCCTTTTTAGGGTTATAGATGTGCTCCTTCACATCCTTGGGATAAACATCGCTACCCGGCATAAAAGGACCGTTACACACCTTACCGTGCGAGAAGAAGAGAAGATCAATGAGCTCTTGTTTATTGATTGCCAATGATATCGCCTCTCGTATGCGTTTATCTTGAAATTTTTTATCTTTGAGATTGAACCCAAGATAACTGTATGCATGGGAAGGCTCTTCGATGATTTGATAATCTTTTTTAAAATTTTTATCCGTCTGCCGCTCTAGCTGCAGAGCGTCAAGTGAGCCCAAATCAAGCTTGCCGGCCTTTAATGATATGAACTCCATCATGGGATCTTTGATAGGATGAAAGACTATCTTCTCAATACGTGGCGGATGGGGCTTATAATAACTGTTTGCTTCTAAAACAATCTGCTCATTTGGACCAAATGCCTTTTTCATTATATAGGGACCTGTACCTATAGGCTCCTTATTGAGCCTGCTTGTCATCGGATCATTCTCTTTACTCCAAAGATGTTCCGGCAATATCCCCATCATCCAAATAACAAGTGCTTTAAAATAGGGTTTTTTATAAATCACCTTGATCTTGGTTGGGCTCAGTGCTTCAACAGAGAGAATATTTTTAAAATCATCCTTATATGGGGTGGTGATTTTATCTGAATTGAGAAAATTATAAGTAAAAACGACATCTTTAGAGGTTACGGCAACGCCATCATGCCATTTTAAACCTCTCAAAAATAACTCCAAAATAGTAACTGTTGCATTTTAGCATATTAGCTTGAGATATGGTTTTTATAGTGTATTTATTTTTTAAATAATTAGTAAAAATTATATTTATAGATTAATTTAAATTTATTTTTATTATTTTTAATCTATAATTAACTAAATCGTAATAAAAGGAGATTTACTATGGCAAAAATAGTTGTTATGGGTGGTGGGGTATCCGGACATACATCCGCTACCTTTTTAAAAAAATGGCTTGGAAGCAGTCATGAGGTTATCGTCGTTACACCAAATAGCCTCTGGAATTGGATTCCTTCAAACATTTGGGTAGGTGTCGGTCAGATGACCAAAAAGGATGTTACATTTGCTTTAGCAGATGTTTATAAAAAAGCGGGGATTGATTATAGACAAGCAAAAGCCGTCTCTATTCACCCTGAAGGCGATAAAGAGCTAGACAAAAACTTTATCACCATAGAATACACAGGACAAGGCAAAGAGGGGTCAACGGAAAAAGTTGAGTATGATTATCTTATCAATGCAACAGGACCGAAGCTTAACTTTGCGGCAACGGAAGGTCTCGGCGATGCAAACGGTATAGGGAAACATACTGTTTCAGTTTGTACGGCGGATCATGCTGAGCATGCTGCTGTTGAGCTTAAAAAGATATTTGAAAAAGCAAAAACAAAAAAACAAAAAATCTTAGTCGGTACAGGACACGGTATGTGTACATGCCAAGGGGCTGCATTTGAGTACATTTTCAACATCGAGCATGAAGCAAAAAGAGCAGGTGTTCGAGATAATGTAGATATCAAATGGATATCCAATGAATCTTTCTTGGGTGACTTTGGTATGGGGGGAATGCATCTTAATGTAGGTGGCTACACGGCTTCTAGTAAAATATTTGCCGAATCACTCTATAGCGAAAGAAAGCTAAACTGGATCGTCGGTGCACATGTCAACAAAGTTGAAAAAGGCAAAGCACATTATGAACTCCTCGATGGCACAACAGGTGTTGAAGAGTTTGATTTTGCAATGCTGATTCCTCCATTTGCCGGTGTAGGTCTTAAAGCATTTGACAAAAAAGGTGAGGATATCACTGCAAAAATCTTTGCGCCAAACGGCTTTATGAAAGTTGATGCGAACTACAATGCAGGTGCTTATGAAAATTGGCGTGCAAGCGATTGGCCGAGAAAATTACAAAACCCTGATTATGGCAATATGTTTGCCGTGGGGATCGCATTTGCTCCACCACATACGATCAGTAAACCGATGAGTTCACCAAACGGCACACCGATCACACCAACGCCTCCAAGAACAGGGATGCCAAGTGCAATGATGGGAAAAGCAGTAGCGCGAAGTATCGTCGATATGATCAATGGGGCAAGTGAGCCTACACATACGGCTTGTATGTCAGAGATGGGTGCAGCATGTGTCGCAAGTGCGGGTAAAGGGCTCTTTACGGGAACTGCTGCGGCAATGACTGTGTATCCTGTTGTTCCTGATTTTGAAAAATATCCGGGAACGGGAAGAGATATCAATGGAACGACCGGGGAGATAGGTCTTGCCGGTCACTGGATCAAGTATCTTCTTCATGTAGGGTTTATCTGGAAAGCAAAACTCAAACCGGGCTGGACGCTTATTCCTGAATAAAAGTGAGTTGATGTGTAGCTTTGCTTTGAGTTCAAAGAGAAATATTTCTCTGAGGCATGAGCCGAAGCTTCAGTGAGATGAATTTTGATCGGACTTTGTTCGGGCAAAAGAAGAATTAAATAATAAAAAGGAGATACAATGGCAGCAATGAAACATATGAAACACATTCAACCTTATAGTGCGCAAGCAGGCACTATGATACCGACACCTTTTAGAAAATTTCTAAGAACTTGTGTTCTATGGCAAATTATTAGATTTATCGCTATCAATATTAAGATGACGATTCTTATCCTCAAAAGTCACCACTAAGGTGACTTCGGAGGATCGATAATATCTATCCTCAATGTCTTAGCGTATTGAGCGCTTCGATATGCTCACTATCGCCGATTACGACGATGATGTCATCTCTCTCCAATACATCTTCACTTTCAAACTTTGTAAACCAAACCCCGTGATGCTTATAGGCGATAGGTTTTACATGATACTTGGTCTCAAAAGTTGTGCTATAGATTGATAAACCTACCCATATTTTAGGAACACTCAACTTAGCAATCTTCATCGTCACAGAGAG